>NZ_CAXSVC010000011.1:0-155716 GCF_964240755.1 Bacteroides sp. HPS0048
TCTTTAAATTCATAGATCGTTAATTTATGGAAATTGGATTATAAGACAGCTCTTTTCAACTAAATTGAAGAAGAACCCCAAGAGTGTACAATATAGTGTGGCAAAAGTGTACAATTAACACTCGCATAAATGTACACTCTTACCTGCCTTTAAGCAAGAGGTCTGTATGCGCTATAAATCAAGAGATTACATAAGGAAAAACATTCTAATCCTGCCTCACATCTCTCCTTAAAAAAATCTTGTAATTACTTTTTTGACAATCATGCATCCATCGGATGATCTTAACAACAATGCAATTCCCTACATCATTCCTTCTTTCAATATCCCGACTAAAATAGGTCTTAATCCACTGACAAAACACTCCACAGCAATCACCATCAGGATAAGTCCCATTAAACGCATCATTACATTATTGCCCGTTTCACCTAAAACTTTAACCAACCGGGTTGAAGCACGAAGAATGAGAAAAGTAATAAAGTAAATCAATGCAATCATCCCTATCAGGACACTTTTCATTTCGATAGTGTGAGAATCCTCCATCAGCACAATGGCATTGGCAATGGCACCCGGTCCACACAACATCGGAATAGCTAAAGGGGTAATCGAAATATCATCGGCATAAGTTTTAATCTCTTCGTCTTTCAATTTCATAGGCGTATAACGCGCCTGCAACATATCAAAACCAATCTTAAAAATAATGACCCCACCAGCAATACGGAATCCATTGGTAGAGATACCGAAAAATTTAAAAAGGAGTTGCCCTGCAAACACAAAGACCATAAGGGTAAGAAAAGATACAATCGTGGCACGCCGCACAATTGCACGCCGCTCTTTATCCGTCATTCCATGTGTCATCGTCAGAAATACAGGCATCGTACCCAAAGGATTTGTCAACGTAAAAAAGGAGGTAAAACACAGTAAAGCAAAAGGCAAAAGAGTTTCCATAACAGTTGTATCTTTATACGTTATTTTTCAACGCAAAAGTACGACTTATCTATAAATACTACAATATTTCCAACAAATCTTTCAGGTCTTTCAGTTGATAAGTGGGCTGGAAAGGAAATTCGGTGCGACCGGAAACATTGTAAAAGGCCTGGTGCATCCCTACCCCATTGGCTCCTACGATATCGGCCTCCCAACTATCCCCGATCATCAATGATTCACGCAACTCTGATTGAGTAGCCGAAAGTGCAAAATGAAAGATCTGCGAAGCTGGTTTCAAAAGCCCAATGTCATCTGAAAGAATTACTTTTTTAAAATAAGATTCAATTCCCCCGGAACACATTTTACGGTATTGAAGCTCCCGAAAGCCATTGGACAAAATATAAAGATTATAACGCGAAGCCAAATTATCAAGTACCTCCTTCGCATGAGGCATCAACCGTCTTTTAGTTGGGATAACAGCAAAAAAGTCATCCGAATATGCTTTCGCTAAAGCAAAATCGCCAGCGCCCACTGCCGCAAGAGGATACAGAAAGCGCTGACGATTGAGTTCCTCTTTGGTGATTTGACCGTTACCATATTCCATCCACAATTCTATATTACGCCGTTGATAAAGCGAATAGAAATGCTCAAAGGAATCAAAGAAAGCATCCAGCTTATACTTATAATACATCTCTTCGAATGTATCACGTGCATTTGCCGAAAATGCCCAAAGTGTATCGTCTAAATCAAAAAAGAGATTTTTATACTTCATTATTTAACCTGGATAACTAAATATCTGGATACACTCCAAAATTCTTTTGGATTTGTAATCTTCAAAGTCAGTTGTCCCTTATCGTCTTTTACCAATTCATAAGAACCGGCAGGATGAGTAGTTAATAACTCTGCACGTTTTGAATACAATTTAATTTCTTTAGTAGTACGGATATCAATCTGAGTAAAATAATCTTTATTGAAATCTGCATTTTTCAATACATCACCACTTTGAAGAATCTTTTGAGACTTCAATTCTGATTTCGTTCCAAATACAAACCATGCAGCGTTGATTGCTTTATCCTGTTCTGCCACAGTCTTAGCTTTCGCTTCATTTTCAGCAGCAAGAGACTCTTTATCAGCAGCAAGGCCACTAACAGCAGCATCCAATTCCTGAATACGGATATTTTTAGAAGCAAGTTCAGCCTGCAATTCTTCGATACGTTGTTGTTTAGCAACCAACTCCTGAGTTAAAGACTCAACCGCTTTCTTCAGCTGAGCAGAATTGTTCTTACTACTCTTCAACATAGCCTGCAATTTAGCAATCTGAGCTTTGTTCTCTTCCATTTGTTTAGTGATGAATTCAATATCAGAAGCAATCTGCTGTTTTGCAGATGATGAATTTTCTGTTATTGTGCCACGTTGCAAGTCTACACGGCTCTCAGCATCGTTTATCTGGCGGAAACCTTCCTGAATTTCATTGAATGTTCCCATCATTTCGTCCAATTCGGCATTACGCTGTGTCAGTTCTATCAATAAAGAATCATTTTCAGCTTTAAGGTCTTTACTACCACCTTTAAAACCATCACACGAAGCCAACATGGCTGCGCATACAATTAAAACTGCTAACTTTTTCATACGTTTACGTTTTTACGTTTTTTAAATGAAGTTATTTAATCGTCTATTCCTGCAATTACAATTACTATCTCGCCACGAGGATCAGTCTCGGTAAAATGCTCGATTAGTTCAGTCAAATTACCCCGAACAGTCTCTTCATGGACTTTAGAAATCTCCCGGGACACACTGGCCTGACGTTCCGGACCAAAATATTCCGCAAACTGCGTCAATGTTTTCAACAAACGATGGGGAGATTCATAAAATACCATCGTACGGCGTTCCTCTACCAGAGACTTCAGCTTCGTCATACGCCCCTTTTTCTGGGGAAGAAAGCCTTCAAAACAAAACTTCTCGTTGGGCAATCCTGAAGCCACCAATGCCGGAACAAAAGCTGTTGCACCAGGTAAACATTGTACTTCAATGCCATTACGCACACATTCGCGTACTACAAGAAATCCCGGATCAGAGATACCAGGCGTACCAGCATCCGAAATCAAAGCCACCGTTTCACCAGCCTTTATTCTATTAACAACGCTCTCCACCGTTTTATGTTCATTAAACTTGTGGTGAGATTGCATTGCATTCTTTATTTCAAAATGTTTCAGCAATATTCCGGAAGTACGTGTATCCTCAGCCAGAATGAGATCAACCTCCTTCAGTATCCGGATAGCCCGAAAAGTCATATCCTCCAGATTTCCTACCGGCGTGGGTACTACGTATAATTTTCCCATATTCATTATCCGATTAATTAAAATACTTTTTGAGAAGTTCCTGGAAATCAATCATAGCCTCATTCTCTTCATCAACATTTACCTTTGAATACAGAAAAGCAATGGCAGTATCCAAAGAACTCATCTCAGAGATCTGCTCTATAACCCGATTCATCTGTTCACTATCACCATTAAATAATTCACGTGAAAAACGGAAAGAATCATTCAAACTAATAGATCGCCGTAAGTCCGTCACTGGTCTGATACGCTCTCCCAATATAGATCCTGCAGAAACATTTTTTATTGTCTCCTGCACCTCTATTTGTGATTGAGATTCTACTACTTGTAAAGTCTCTTTTTCTTCTTCCACCTCTTCGAGAATAGTTTCCTCTATCTCTTTTTCTGTTAGAATGGGTTGAATACTCTCTCCTTCAACAGGTTTCTGTACAGTATCCAGCTCTGTCAACATCTGGTCCAACCGGTCACGCATTTGCAGAATATTCCGCTTCAACACTTCGCGTAAGGTCCCATTAGGCTCACGTTCGAAAGCCTTCATCAGGTACTTTAACTCCTGAATATCCAGTTCTATGTTGGTCAATAGTGCTTGCATAGCCTTCTTGTTTACCTTTTTGTAGATGCCGCAAATGTAGAAATAAATAATGAAAAAACATCAGAAAGCGAACAAAAGTGTTATTTTTGCAACCAAATATAACACACTAAATCATGGTATTATTTTCAGAAGATCACATACAGGAAACTAGAAGAAGAGGAAGAATAGAAGTTATTTGCGGCTCCATGTTTTCGGGAAAAACAGAGGAGTTGATACGTCGTCTCAAACGTGCTAAGTTTGCTCGCCAACGTGTAGAAATTTTCAAACCTTCTATTGATGTGCGCTATTCTGAAGCCGATGTCGTTTCACATGACAGTAACGCAATCTCCTCTACTCCTATTGATTCGTCAGCCAGTATATTATTATTCACATCTGAGATTGATGTAGTAGGTATAGATGAAGCACAGTTTTTCGACAGCAGTCTGATCGATGTATGTAATCAACTGGCAAATAATGGGATAAGAGTAATCATTGCCGGACTGGATATGGATTTTAAGGGTAATCCTTTTGGCCCAATGCCCGGACTGTGTGCCATAGCCGATGAAGTTTCAAAAGTACACGCCATTTGTGTTAAGTGCGGCCAATTGGCTTCCTTTTCACATCGAACTGTAAAAAACGACAAGCAAGTAATGTTGGGAGAAACAGCCGAGTATGAACCCTTGTGCCGCGAATGCTATTTGCGTGCTTTAGAAGAAGATAAAGAAAAAGGATAAAAAATCAATAAATATGGAAAGGAAGAAAATAACATTCGACAGCTTTATACGTGGTTCAATCTGTTGTATTCTTATTGTTGGAGTATTAATGCTGGTTGAAAGGCTGAGCGGAGTATTGTTACCTTTCTTTCTGGCATGGCTCATTGCTTATTTGATTTATCCGTTAGTCAAACTTTTCCAATACAGGTTACGTTTAAAAAGCCGGGTACTTTCTATCTTTTGTGCATTATTCTCCATTACAGTAGTTGGAGTTACCGCTTTTTACTTTCTGGTACCTCCACTGTTAGAAGAATTTGGAAAAGTGAAAGATCTTTTGGTCATGTACTTCACCCATGGTATAGCCGACAATTCAAATGTGCCGAAAAGCCTTGCCGATTTTATTCAGGAAAATATAGACATGAATGCCTTGAGCCGTATTCTCAGCGAAGAAAATATAGTCAACGCTGTAAAGAGTACAGTGCCTAAGCTTTGGATGCTGTTATCTGAATCTATAAACTTCTTATTTAGTATTCTGGCGTCTTTTATCATCCTATTATATGTAGTGTTCATCTTATTGGATTACGAGTCTATTGCCGAAGGCTGGATACACTTACTACCTGCTAAATATCGTACTTTCACTACCAACCTCATTAAAGATGTCCAGAATGGTATGAATACTTATTTCCGTGGGCAAGCCCTCGTGGCTCTCTGTGTAGGTATATTATTCAGTATCGGTTTTCTCATTATAGATTTTCCAATGGCTATCGGATTAGGGTTATTTATCGGTGCTTTAAACATGGTCCCCTATCTTCAGATTATTGGTTTCCTGCCTACGATCATGTTAGCCATTCTTAAAGCGGCCGATACCGGACAGAATTTCTGGATAATCATTGCTTCGGCCTCAGCTGTATTTATAGTTGTTCAAATTATCCAGGATACATTTATTGTTCCCAAAATTATGGGAAAGATAACTGGATTAAATCCTGCCATTATTCTACTCTCACTTTCTATTTGGGGATCATTGATGGGAATGTTAGGTATGATTATAGCACTCCCACTAACAACATTGATGCTCTCTTATTATCAACGTTTCATTATTAACAGAGAAAGAATAAGTGAATCAAATCTGGAATATACTGAGGATCAGCAACGTGAAGAAGAAATTGAAAAATAGTACAAACTTTTTTATAGTTTTTGCTTGCAAATATAAAAAAAGTCACTACCTTTGCACCCGCAATCAGGAAATAACTGATTTGCAACAAGGATTGATTCGCTAGCTCAGCAGGTAGAGCACAACACTTTTAATGTTGGGGTCCTGGGTTCGAGCCCCAGGCGGATCACTGAAAGACAAGTCAAAACAAGACTTAAAAAAGACAACTCCTACAATATCAAGGTATTGCAGGAGTTTTTTCTTTGTATAATGTCCGTGACCAAAGACACCAAAAGGTCACGAAAAGACACACTTCTATGACCAATTCGTGACCAATACAAAAGCATGGAAAAATAGGTCACGGAATGTCCCAAAATGGCTAACCTCTGTCTACATTTGTCTACCATGCAAATATCTCATTTACAATCAATAAAATTAATTTTGCAACCAAAAAAAATGAGATTATGAGGACTACTTTCAAGCTACTATTTTTCGTTAAGCGAAATGCAGCGAAGAAAAACGGTAATGTGCCAATTATCGCGCGTATCACCATCGACCAAATTGTGTCGCAGTTCAACACACAAATGGAAATAAACCCCGCCAACTGGAATGTCAGTACAGGAAAGGCTTCCGGTAGAAGTGCCGAAGCTGCAAGTATCAATTCGATGTTAGACAGCATCCACAGCACCGTACACCAACATTACCATGCTCTATTGGAACAAGACGGTTATGTGACCTCTGAACGGGTAAAAAACGCCTTTTTAGGTAAGATTGAACGGGGTAAAACCTTAATTGAGTTCTTTGAGATGCACAACGAGCAATATCTTCAAAAGGTAAAGATGAACACTACCGACAAGACGTATTCACGTTACGAACTGACAAAGAAACGTCTTATCGAGTTTATGAAGTTTAAGTATTCGGTTTCGGATATGCTTATCAAAGAGATAAATGTCGTGTTCATTGATAATTTCCTGTTGTACATCAAAAACCATCATGGATGCAGCCACAACACAGCGATGAAGTTTATACAGCGTTTCCGCACGATTATAAACTTTGCCAAGAACACAGGGCTGGTTACTGCTGACCCTTTCGGGAATTATAGGGTTAAGTTTGAACAAACCGACAGGGATTATCTTACGATGGAAGAGATAACCACCATCTACAACAAGAAGTTTGCTTCTAAAAGGTTGGAACAGGTACGGGATTTGTTTGTTTTCAGTTGCTACACGGCTCTTTCGTACATTGATGTATGCGAACTTACCCAAGAAAACATTCGCACTGCATTTGATGGCAATCTTTGGATTATGACCAAGCGCCACAAAACCAATGTTGCTTCTAACATTCGATTGCTTGATGTACCCAAAGCTATTCTTGAAAAGTATAAAGACCAGTTGCCAAACGGGATGATTTTACCGATTATAAGTAACCAAAAAGTTAATGAGTACTTGAAAGAAATTGCGTCTATTTGCTCGATAAACAAGAGCTTGACATTTCATGTTGCACGTCATTCGTGTACGACTTCTGTACTGATAGCCAATGGCGTACCGATTGAAACGGCATCTAAAATCTTAGGGCATACCAATATTAGAACTACCCAAATCTATGCGAGAATTACTGATGTAAAGGTCAGTAATGATATGGAATTATTGGTGCGGAAATTAGATATGGCTAAATAATTTCAGGTGACTGAAATTGGTTATCGTCAGATAACAGCAAGGTGTGTTCAGAGCTGCTGAGATTTATCCCAGCAGCTCTGAACCTTTTTAGAAAAGCACTCCGAAGTCGTGTTTCCAATGAAAAAGAAGTTATTCAACTTAATCTCACTCATCACTTAGAAATTCCATTTTTCCCGAACTCACTCCTTACTTTACAAAATATTTCAGACCCTTTATCAGATTTTTATTGACGGCCATTTACAATGATATACATATTATTAGTATTTTTGCTAATGGCTTGAACGCTATTTCAGTGCATTAATGTGTTTTTAAATAAAGAAACTAAAAGATGGATTATAAAATTGAAGATATTAACTTACAAGCTAAGCTTGAAGAGTTGAATTTAAAACTTCCAAGTACATTAACTTTTTTTCCAGAGAATATCGAAGAGGTAAAGCAGAAAGAGGACTTTGTTTTTACAGATAGTATGCTCGATTTAAACAAGATTTTCAGACAAGAAAATCTTGATATTACTGTATTAGGAACTGATACAGAGCTCTACCGAACTAGAAAAAATGCAGATATTTATCTACCTGCAATTTTTTTTAGTCTTTCACTAGTAACAGAAAACCCATCAATAGTTTCTATCTCTTTAAATGTATTATCAAATTATATCTATGATCTTTGCAAAGGTTCATTTGGTAAAAAGACAGCTAAAGTAGACTTTTATATCGAAACAGAGGAAGAGGGAAAAATAAAGAGGATTAGTTATAGTGGAGACTCTGAAGGTTTAAAAGACTTACCCAAAATAATAAAAGCAATGAAATGAAAGATAAATTAAAAAACATCAACTTGTTAATTAACGAATTCAATAAAATAGCATCTATTGCCCAAAGAAAAGCATTTATAACTATTGCTTCCGAAATACAAAAAGAAGAAATAGAAACACTAGAAGCATATAGGAACTGTCTGTTTGAATTAAAAAGAAAATATGTTGAACACGAATTAAATGATGAGGCAAATCTTACCTTTTGTCTTGAGTAATCCTTACAATCAATACAGTACGAGTTGCAAATGCTCATAAATATAAAGGAGGATAATATGAGCGAAGCTTGGAATAATTTAGTAAAGGCACAAGTCACATATGAGAGTGTCGCTAGAAACTGCCCATATGAATCCATATCTGCTAATGGATACATGAGAAAACTTGAATGTTATGAAAAAACACTATTCCCCAGGATGATGTTTGCAAGTGTTGGTGGTATTATCAAAAAAAGTCACTGTTCGATATGCAATGAAAGCTATAACAAATGTAATCATATAAAAGGTAAATTATACAATGGCGAAATGTGTGTAAGGATGATTACTGAAATGGAATTAGAGGAAGTCTCATTAGTTGATATCCCTGCTAACAAACAATGTAGAGTATTGACTACAACCTATAATGGAAAAACCGTTGATTCTTTAACATTAAGAGAAGTAGAGAAAACAAACGATGGGTAATTTAGAATAAATTAGTCCAATTACCATTCAGCATTAAATAAAATTCTGTTGTTTATTCAAATATTCTTCGCTCGTCGAGACGGGTGGTCCCGCCCCTTGCCGCTGGGCGTTCCCCGACCGATGAGTTTTTTAGTACAGCATTGAAGTATTGTTTTCTTGAAATATTGATAGCTTGATTTCTTGATTGCAAGATGTCAAGATTGCAAGGCTGTATGAAAGTAAGACTGAAAGACTGACAGGTAGATAAACATCATTCTATCATTCATGTATAGACAAAAAATATTTTCTCTTTTCAAAAGTCCATGTAGTTTATGAGGGACTTGCGAAAAGAGAAAATAATTAGCAGAACCTTACAAGGAGGTTAATTGTCGTTTTCGTCCATCTTCCGAAGGAGTTTTTCTATTAAGCTGTTAAGGAAGGCTGTTCTATCCCTTTTGCGCTCCCTGATGGTGAGATAAGTACGGTAGTAATCACCTAAGTCTATTTTGAAAGATGCTTCTATATAGGTCATTATTTCCTTTATATCAGCATTTCCATTATTTAGCACTCCGGCAGCATATATGGCATACCCCAATTCAATGGCAGCGACCTTAGTACCCGTCCATCGAAATGGATTATCGGGAAGAGAAGCCCGACTAGTTTCTACTACTTCTATCTTTTCTACGTCTTGTAAACGTTGTTGCAGGTAAATTTCCAGCATATCATAAGCCAACATCTTGGCTACTCTATGATCACAGCAAGTAGAAAACAAAGGATCTTTGTCCAATAGCCCACAATTATGGCACAACTTGTAGTTCTCATGCCCTCTAAGGAAATAGTATCGGTCTAAATGTGTCGCTTTGGAACGATAATACTGGTAAAAATCAAGATTGTTATTGCAGAAATCTGTTATCGCAGTCTGTTTTTTCTTGTAATACTCCTTAACCACTTCTTTATTACCATTAGGTTTTCTCAATTCAAGTGTATAAATATCGTTGTAGTATATTAATTTGCTTAAAATTAACGGTTTGCTGTTTTTAAAGAAGTCTATCTCTTCCTCATTATCCCGAAAGTTATATTTGTGTATATACTCTCTTAGCTCTTCAAACAACGGTCTGATGAAATCAATCATATACAAAGCCTTATCAGAAGATATGTCACAGTCTATACAGGATGTTTCTATCTCTGCATTAATCTTCAATATTAGTTCATTAGAAACCTGTTTTACTATCATTTTCATTATATGAGTTTATATTATTTGGCTAAATGCAATACTCTATATTTCTATTATTTAGAATATTAGAAGAGCATTAAAATCAGTTTGCAAAAGTAACTCAAAATCAGCAACAGATACAGATATAGTTTTTGTATATTTGCAGGGTACAGATTATGTGGATTATGAAAAAGGAAGTTTTATATCAAGAAATTGCGAGAAGTATTGCTTGGCAGATAAAAAAGGGTGTGTGGAAAGTTGGTGAGAAATTGCCCTCTTTACGCACTATCAGCAATGAAAATGGGGTAAGTCTAAATACGGCAATTCAAGCATATTATGAACTGGAAAAGGACGGCTACATAATATCACGTCCAAAATCGGGATATATCGTCAATTATAAGCCAATACGTTTATCTGCTCCTGCTACCACACAACCATCAGTGAAAAATGAAAGTAAAGAGGTTGTAGAATTAATAGCTGAAGTGTATCGTTCATTAGAAATTGGGGATAAGTCTATTACCCGTTTTTCTTTAGGGATGCCCGAAGATATTTTACTACCAATAGCAAAACTCAATAAGGAACTAATAAGAGCAATGCAAACACTTCCGGGTAATGGTACTCGGTATGATGAAACACAAGGAAACATTCACTTGCGTAAGGCTGTAGCTCGCTTCACTTATAGTTGGAATGGTAATTTGACAGAAGATGACATAGTAACTACGGCTGGGGTTACTAATGCCGTCGCTTTAGCTTTATCTGTAATTACTAAGGCAGGAGATACGATTGCCGTCGAAAGTCCGGTTTATTTTGGAATGTTACAACTTGCCAATAGCTTGGGATTACGTGTTTTAGAACTACCTACAAATCCCCTGACAGGCATTGATCCCGACGCGCTAAGAAGAGCGTTACCACAAATTAATGCTTGCCTGCTTATAAGTAATTTCAATAATCCGTTAGGAAGTTGCATGCCTGATGAGCACAAAAAAGCGATTGTCAATATGCTGGCTGAACATGATATTCCATTAATCGAAGATGATTTGTATGGCGACATTTTCTTTGGTAACTCACGGCCTAAACCCTGTAAAGCTTTTGATAAAGAAGGAATTGTATTGTGGTGTGGAGCTGTGTCTAAAACGTTGGCTCCGGGCTATCGAGTAGGATGGATTGCTCCCGGAAGATTTAAAGAGGCTATTATTCGCCGGAAGAATATACATCTAATCTCTACGCCTACTCTTAATCAGGAAGCTGTCGCTAACTTTATGGAAAATGACAGATATGAAAATCATTTGCGTAAACTTCGCCGGGAGCTTTGTGCAAATAGTATTCATTTTGCTCACTCTATTATGGATCATTTTCCTGAAAACACAAAGATTGTAACTCCACAAGGGGGATTTATGCTTTGGGTAGAGTTAGACAAGCGGATTGATACGACAGAGCTTTATTATAAAGCTATGCAACGGAAAATAAGCATAGCCCCCGGACGTATGTTTACATTGCAAGAACAATACACAAACTGTATGCGTCTAAGTTACGGGCAACGATGGACACCACTCCTTGAAGAGCGTTTAAAACGGTTAGGCGATATAATCAAAGAATCACTTTGATGGACTGACGTATGCCTGTAACACTTCTCCGATTATTTGAAGCCCTTTTATAATTCGATCCTCTGGCATATTAGAATAATTTAGTCTAAACGTATTTTCTTTGTGCTCGACAGGATAGAATGAACCACCAGGCACGAAAGCTATTTTTCGTTCTATACACTTTTGCAGAATATCACGTGCTGAAATTCCTTCGGGTAATTCAACCCAAGTGAATAATCCGCCTTGCGGATAGGTATATCTGATGTTATGGGGGAAATAGCGTTCTATACATTCCATAGCTATATCTCTGCGTTTTCTGTATACCTCTATGATTTTACCGATATGCTTATCAATATCATATCGTTTCAAATATTCGGCAATAGTCATTTGAGCCATCGTATTACATTGAAGATCTGTACCCTGTTTAACCAAAACATACTTGCGGATAACCTCTTTATCGCCTGCAATCCAACCAATCCGGAAACCAGGACAGAATATCTTGGAGAAACTACCGGTACACAAAATATTGCCAACCTTATCAAATGATTTTATAGAGAGCAAAGCTTCTCCCTCAAATCTTAATTCTCCGTATGGATTATCTTCAATAACAGGAATGTCATATCGGGCAGATAGTTCAGCAAGTTTTTTGCGTCTTTCCAAGCTCCATGTTCTACCTGTTGGATTTTGGAAGGTTGGTACAACATAGATTAGCTTTATATGCTCTGTCGTATTCAGCACATCTTCCAAAACAGCCATATTCATACCCTCTTCATCCGTAGGAATCTCTACAAAACTACACCCGTATGATTTAAACGCACTGATTGCTGCCAAGTAGGTAGGACTTTCACATAATACTATATCGCCATTATCCAAGAAAACCTTACCTGATAAATCCAGCCCTTGCTGTGAACCATGTGTGATAAGAATATTGTCTTTATCAAACGATGTTCCTAAACGGTCATTCATCCGTTGAGAAATCCACTCTCTTAAAGGTGCGTACCCCTCTGTAGTAGTGTATTGAAGAGCTTTTGTTCCTGCCTCTTTCAGTACAATCTGGTTTACCTCATTAATTTCATCTATAGGGAATAATTCAGGAGCAGGTAGCCCACCAGCAAATGAAATAACATCTTCTTGTTCTGTTACTTTGAGTATTTCTCGTATTTCCGAAGCCTTTATATAAGACATTCTACTTGCAAATTTCAACTTCATGATGATTAAATCTATTTGAGAATTAAAATATTGCAAAGTAAAGCATAAAAGGAAAACAGAAACAGATACAAATTATATAATATTGATAGATACAGATTTCCGGTATAAGGCACAAATGCAATACTTTTTAATTCAGAGAAATACTTCAAGAACGTTTCATGACTTTCATCTAAAACGTGCTAAAAGAATGTATTTCAAAAACATACTATCATAAATTTATTTACCTTTGCAAAAAACATAGTTACATGAAGGATTATCCTATTAACGCAATAGATAGCGAATACATAGAGTGGCTGAAAACCATCAAACAGCAAATTCGTTCTACCAAAATACGAATGATAAAAACAGCCAATACAGAGTTGATACACTTTTATTGGCGGTTGGGACAAATGATTTCTCAAAAGCTGAAAGAACAGAATTGGGGTGACAAAGTAATAAATAAGCTTTCAGTAGACTTGCGAAATGAGTTTCCTGATATGCAGGGTTTTTCTCGTCAGAACCTATATTACAGTAAGAACTTCTATGAGTTCTACGCAGAGAAAATACACTTTTCATCCAATAATGTAATTGTCCCCCAAGTTGAGGGACAATTACAAGTGGCTGATAATTATAAAATTATATTCGATATACCTTGGGGACATCAAAAGGTAATAATTAGTAAAGCCCAAAACGTAGAAGAAGCATTATTTTATGCACACCAAACCCTATCTAACAGTTGGAGCAGAAGCGTTTTAGAGAATCAGTTGAAGCAACAATTCTATGAGCATTACGGACAAGGACAAACAAACTTCTCGCAAACCTTACCAGCCCTAACAGCAGATATGGCGCAGGAAGTAGTAAAAGACCCGTATTGGTTTGATTTCGTGTCTGTATCTCAAAAAGCACGGGAGCGAGATATTGAAAAGCAACTTGTCAAGCATATCACCCAGTTTCTTCTTGAACTGGGTAAAGGCTTTGCATTTGTAGGGGAGCAATACTGTTTGAACCTGAACAACAAAGAATATTTTTGCGACCTATTGTTCTATCATATCCCGTTGCGGGCTTATGTAGTTATAGAGTTGAAGAATGGCAATTTCAAACCGGAACACTTGGGACAGCTAAACTTCTATCAGAACCTAATCAATAACACACTAAGAGGAGAATATGACAATCCCACTATAGGAATGTTACTTTGTCGAGATAAAGATAGGATTGAAGTAGAATATGCATTGCAGAATATTTCGTCACCGATTGGAGTTAGCGAGTTTAATGTTAAAGAATTACTTCCTGATAATCTAAAAAGCAAGTTACCTACAATTGAAGAGGTAGAAGAGGAACTAAATAAAATTATATAAATACAACATGAAGCTTATAAGACTAATTATATCAAATTTCAGAGGGTTAAAAGGAAGTAATGTTATCGATTTTACGAACTCCAATATTATATTCCTAATTGGTCAAAATAACATAGGAAAATCTTCTTTTCTAAGAGCCTATGAATTCTTTATTGATTCAAGACAAGTTGCTAAGATTGACGATTTTAACAATTATGATTACTCAAATCCAATAATCATTGAAGGTATATTTGAATTAGACAAAGAAGATTCCGATGATCCTGACCTTAAGGAAAAAAAGGAACCTAATTGGATTGAAAAATGGGTTGATCAAAACAACCTTGTCAAAGTAAGAAAAACTTGGAAAAAGCCAGATTACACTTTTGACAAAGAGACATATTCTCCACATGAAGCAAAATGGATCGAAAATGGATTTGGCGGGTTGCATACCAAACTAACAAAATATACTCCGACTCCAATTGCCATTAATGCAATGGAAGATCAAGCTTCTTTGGAAGAAAAAGTGAATAAGCTCATTCAAGATGACTTTATAAAGAAAGTAAGGTTAGAATATCCTAAAGAGTTTAAAAGCATAATAGATGGAGTAAAAAAACTACAAGAACGCATCACAGGTTCTGAAGCAGTCGAAAAATTAAATGTAGACCTTAATAAACATTTCCAAGAAGTTTTTACTGAACTTACATTGAAAATTCAACCTTCAAAAGAAGAGAATATCAAGTTAGAAGATGCATTCAAGAAAAATCATTCTATTTCTGTGGAAAGAGTTGGGACAGATAGAAAAGAAACCTTTCTTCAAAATGGGCATGGAGTAATAAGACAAGCTCTATTCAATTTCCTTACTTTCTTAAAAAGAGAAAATGAGGGAAACAAAAAGCAATATATAATATTGTTTGAAGAGCCTGAACTCTTTTTGCATCCTAAAATTGCATTCAAATTGCGACAAAGCTTGTACGAATTGTCAAAAAATAGCCCATACCAAATTCTTTGTGCAACTCACTCTCCATTGATGATAGACATATCTCAACCACATTCATCATTAATTAGAGTCGTTAAAAACACCAATGAGGAAACACAAACATATCAAGTAGGAGAAAACTTATTTGGTAGAGATGAGGAAGCTAAAAAATGGGTGCAAATGGTAAATAGATTTAATCCTCATATATGTGAAGCATTTTATGCAGATAAAGTTTTGTTAGTAGAGGGTGATACAGAAACAATCGTATATAGAGATTTATTGACTCGTTTTTTCCCTGATGAGGAAATATTTGTTCTCAATACAGGTTCTAAAATGAATATACCTTTCTTTCAAGAAATTCTCACTGCATTTCATATAGAACACTATATCATACATGACTCGGACGATAAGACAAAAAAGGCAGCCTGGGCTATTAATACCAAAATTTGGGATAATATACAAGCTAGCAATAATTTATCAAAACGATATGTACATATTCATAATTTTGAGGATGCACATGGAATCAAGGTGAAGTCAGATGATGGCAAACCCTTAACTGCTTATAATTTTGCACAAACAATTAAAGATGTCAATATGAAATTACCATGTTTAGAATGGATAAAAGATATTATCTATAATAACGGGGTTAATCATGATCCGCAATTTATTGAAGATAATGTTTAGGTGCAAGGTGCAAGCATATATATGTATATATAGCTTGCACCTTGCACCTAAGTTGAAATATTAATAATCAAAGACTTGCGTAATTTGAAAAGAATGTATACTTTTGAACCCAAGATATAAGCAGACAGACACCGGACAGAAGCGGACTGTTTTTAAGGACTAAAGCGTGACTGATACAAAGCTTATAATTCCGAAGATATTGATTTTTAGGAGAATATACCGCAAGGTTCACGAACCAGGCGGATCACTGAAACAACAAGAAAAATCAAGCAAATCCCTGATAATTAGACATTATCAGGGATTTCTTTTTTTTTGGCAGATAGCAAAAATAGCCGTTTCAAGTATATTATCGGTGGATAAATCGTGGGACTAAAATTTAATCGAAAAATCTCCAAACCGTATGTAACTGCGAACATAATTCATGCGTAAAGTATTTATAGTATCTGAAACCAACAAGCTACATTGTTCTAAAGAACAAATATGTCACCATAAGATTCTGTTCCAACAGACAGAACAACGATTTAAAAAGCCATTCGGCTACCAACGGGAACTGTACCATATCTTTTAAATACTACAATGCTATGAAGAACAGAAGAATCCCCGGCCAACTCAACATACAAGAACAATAAATCTCCGATAAAAGAAGAAAGACAGATATATAGAACTAAATTAGACTGTTTTACAAATAATTGCTACTTTTGCGAATATTAGTGTTATGTTATTCTTACTGTATATTATATACTTTGGATAACTTATTGCATCAATCTCGAAATTATGCATATTTCTTAATATGAGTATAAGTACAGAAGTTAAAAGAAAGTTATGGGCCTCTTCAGGAGGCTACTGTGGCAAGCCAGATTGTCATGCAGACTTATTCCCATTTTTTGAAAGTGGAGAAATAACAAATATAGAAGAGCTTGCACACATTATAGGACAAAGGGAAAATGGACCAAGGGGCAAAAATAATTTACCCATAAGTCAGCGAGATGAATTTGAAAATATAATACTGCTATGTCCAACTTGCCATACAACTATTGACAAAAACCCACAGCTATTCCCTAATGATACTATAAAACAATGGAAAAAGAACCATGTGGAAAGTATCAAAAATCTTTTTCATGCACCCAAATTTGATTCACGAAAAGAAGCAGCGAAATACCTAAGACTATTATTTGCAGAGAATAAGGCAATATTTGATAAATATGGTCCTTACTCTGAAAATGCGAAAACGAAGCCGATGGAAACCGAATTTATGTGGGAAAAGCTATCGATACAAAAGTTATTACCCAATAATAGAAAAATAGAGTCAACAGTTGAACAGAATCAAGAACTTTTAAGGGATAATGAATTCGGTTTATTTATAGAATTTAAATTGCATAGAGCAGGTTTTGAGTATAATAAAATTTCCGGAGATGTAAATTCTACAGTTCCGACCTTTCCAATTGACTTTGAAAATATATTTCAATGAGAGAAAAAAACATAGAAAAAGTCGCTCCATCAAGTAAAACCTTTTTTAAGAATGGTATGAATGGGCATTCAGCAGTAAGATGTATTACTGATTTAGGAAACAACATGTATCTAATAAACAGAACCGACAATAAACCAGATATTAAGGTTTTAGTAGCTGATATCTACATTGCAGGCGAAGCTGATATACTTGAAATCAGCTCTAATTTGCATGATATAGATTGTATTGTCCTAATTGGATTTTATAATCGGTACTCAAATGAAGCCAAAAAATTGGCCAAATCAATGAATGTAGGTTTATTTAACTATAGAGAGTTCTTTGGAGCTATCCATTATAGTGGCAATGCTTTTATTGATTATACACAAAAGGAAAGATGATTAAATTAAGTATTCCCCCTCAAAAACACTTTGACCATTACCTTTTTGGATCGGTTTTATACTCAGAGAATCCTTCTGATATTGATATTGCAATAATCTATGACAAAAAATTTATCAGCTTACAAGACGCTATTCACTATCGGCACAAATTGATTGAAAGGCTGTCTGAGTTTACACCGTTAGAAATTGACACAATCCTTCTTTCAAAAGAAGAAGAAATTGAAGTTGAATTTTTATCAAATGCTAAACACCTAAAGATTTAAGACTACGTATTACACACGGTTTGTCGGTAACCTCGGACAGAATATTACGTAAAGTATGTATGACTCAATAGGATATGCTTTCTGAGATTCCCGAATTACCTGACACTGAATTCCGGGGAAGTAATATTGCCTGGTTAAGAGACGGTTCTGTAAGTGGCTCTCTGGATTTCTTTTCATTGGCAGTCACAGAGACCTTTTAAAACCCGGTGAAATGCAGTACGTTTAAGTGAGAATTTTCTCTGTCGTTTACAAGTGCTGTTATACTCCGTATCCTACATTAAACAAGATACAGAGTATAGTAGTAGAAGTGTAATCACTAAAAAAGACTAAAAAAGGTGCTTCGGAATTTGGTTGTCACAGAAACAATGCCCAACTTTGCACCGCAAAACAAGAATAAACATATAATTCCTCATCGGAGGGCATTATGTACAACGATAGTGCCGGATAAGATGAATGGTAGAAAAATCATTCATTTTATCCGGCACTTTCTTTATCAAAGAACGAACCAGAGTGAAAATTAAATATTGAAAGATATGGAAATAGTAAGTAGTAAAAAGACAAAGTTAGCGAAACCAGGTTTTGTATTTATCCAAACAGTGGTGATGAAAACACTGTATTCTGTTCCACACAACTTTATGTATAACCATCTAAATATATAGAATTATGAATATCTTGTACTCAACGACCTATCTGATCTGCTATACGATATCCTTACTGGGTTTTATATCGGATATCCGACATTCTTTACGTTCTACTCTATCATCTTATTAAATACAAGAGAAAAATCGTTCGCAATAACCTTCATATATCTTTTCCTCATAAGGAAAAGCATGAAATTCTTACCATAGAAAAAGAATTCTATTCCTTTCTATGCGATCAGTTTGTTGAGACTATCAAGCTATGCTCCATCTCAGAGAAAGAAATAAGTAAACGCATGCTCTTTGAAGGACTCCCTGAAATGCTAAATGGACTAAAAAATGAAAACAAGAATTTTGCTTTTCTCTATATGAGCCATTATGGTAACTGGGAATGGTTATCACTGCTCGCAACCAAAGTACATAAGCAAAACTCACAGATAGTCAACGGATATATCTATTATCCTTTGAAGAACAAGGTGTTTGATAAAATACTCTTTAAACTGCGGAATCGATTCGGTGGAAAAAGTATCACGATAAAAGAGACTATCCAACGAATCATTGAATTAAAAGAAAATTCCCGGAAAGCAATAATCGCTTTTGTATCCGATCAGGCACCACTATGGAGTGGGAAATACCATTGGAGTAACTTCTTCCAGTGGGAAACCCCGGTGGTTACCGGTGCCGAACAAATAGGAAAACATGTGGACGCACTCATCTTTTATGCAGAGATGGAGCGCATCAAAAGGGGATATTACCGATGCAAAATTAGTCGTATGATAGACGATATACAGCAATATGCTGACTACGAAGTAACCGACTTATTTATGAGCAAACTAGAACAATCCATACATAAAGCTCCATCATACTGGTTGTGGACACATAATAGATGGATACGTACCCGGGAAGAAATTATGGTCTGGTACAAAAGAATTATACATAAAAAAGAAAACGTTTGATGAAAGAGTTAAATCTGACACAAGGCAATGTACCTAAAGTACTATTACAATTTGCAGTACCTTTTCTAATAGCGAATATACTACAGGCACTCTATGGAGGGGCCGATCTTTTTGTTGTGGGTCAATATGACGACTCGGCAAGTGTGGCAGCCGTAGCTATCGGCAGTCAGGTAATGCAAACCATTACGGGAATTATCCTCGGCATTACAACAGGCACTACCGTACTGATCGCTATAGCGACCGGCTCAAAAGACAACCGGCAGGTAGCTTCCACAATCGGATCATCCGTGTGGTTGTTCTCAATTATCGGGGTTGTACTAACCCTGACAATGACACTTTACCACAGTCAGATAGCCGAATGGATGCATACTCCATCCGAAGCAATGTCTGATACAAAAAGTTATATTCTGGTCTGCTCAACCGGCATTCTGTTTATTGTGGGATACAACGTTGTATGTGGTATCCTACGTGGTTTAGGCGATTCAAAAACTCCACTTTATTTCGTAGCATTGGCGTGTGTTATCAATATTGTTCTCGACTTTATATTAGTCGGATATTTCCATCTTGGAGCTACCGGAGCAGCCATTGCCACCGTAACGGCACAAGGAGTCAGTTTTGCCACCGCACTTTGGTTCCTTTACCGAAAAGGGTTTCATTTTGAGTTTACACGACGTGATATCCGGCTAAACAGAAGTTTATCGAAGAGAGTTCTGACATTGGGGGCTCCCATTGCATTGCAGGATGCCCTCATCAATACCTCATTTCTATTAATTACCGTTATCGTAAACCAAATGGGGGTTATCGCATCAGCATCTCTGGGTGTTGTCGAAAAAATCATCGTATTCGCGATGTTACCTCCAATGGCCATATCATCTGCAGTAGCAACGATGACAGCACAAAATTATGGAGCCGGACTTGTACAGAGAATGAATCAATGTCTTCTCTCCGGAATAGGGTTCGCCCTTATCTTCGGAGTAACAGTTTGCCTATATTCGCAATTCCTGCCAGAAACACTTACGGTATTTTTCACCAAAGACCCTATGGTAGTAGCAATGGCCGCTGAGTATCTGAAGGGATATAGTATCGACTGTGTCATCGTTAGTTTCGTGTTCTGCATCAATTCTTATTTCAGCGGACAAGGAAACTCAATATTCCCTATGATTCATAGTTTAATAGCCACTTTCCTGTTTCGCATCCCACTCTCATACTGGTTCAGTCAAATAGACAGTTCCTCATTATATATTATGGGATTTGCACCACCTATATCAACAGTTGTATCCTTACTGATATGCATCTGGTATTTGAGATATACAAAAAACAGACGTTTGAAAGAAGGTATAATAACAGCCATTTAAACAACTTTATTAACAGCTTATCCTGGTTATTCACAACATTACTCATTACTATTGTTCATAAAGTATAAACAACCGATAGAAGATTCGGATAATCAAGAGATTACCCTGTTAATAACTTTGTTTAAACACTGATTTTCCTCGCAATAAACGGTGAGAGTCGCGCATATAAAACCGATGAATCAACCCAATTGCCCAGTGATACATTACCCCCGATGAACTGAACTTTCTTCATTGCTGGTATGTTATAACAATATAAACATTAAAAACATTGCGGTTATGGAAAAATATCTAATTCACAGTAACGAGCTGCACCTGATTGATAAGGCAAAAATCCATCAGGCTGTAGAAAAGATGGTAGAGTCTCTCGACATGGCAGCAGGGTCAACTTCTTGTTTCGACTTGTACAAAGTAGTGGAAACCTATTTTACAGACCTGGATAAACGGAAAAAGATGAACTATCTCCTGGGTATCACAGATACAGCCGAAGAGATAGAAGAAGAATTTGGAGTATGCTAACTTAATAAAAAACATCAGTACATATAAAGAAAAAGAGTCTTTAAAAAACTTTATACACTCAATAAAAAACAGCGTCACGAAGATTGCCATAATCTTCGTGACGCTGTTTTTTCACATCCTATATCATCCGTTTTTATTACTCGATGAGCGTAAACTTCTTTTTAAGACGAATATCCTCCGAACTGGCTCCCACGCGTACTTCAAATGTACCCGGTTCAACTGTCCATTCCATATTCCGGTCAAGTAGTTCCAAATCGGCGGGTTTCAGGGTGAAATGTATACGTTTCGTTTCATTGGGTTGCAATAAAACGCGTTGGAAACCACGCAAACGCGAATCATAGGTCACTACACTACTAACCAAATCACGTACATAAAGCTGCGCCACTTCCTCTCCTGCATATTTCCCTGTGTTAGTAATATCAAAAGAGACCTGTACTTCACCCTGTGTCCCTTTGTCAGGAGCTGTCACTTCAAGATTACTATAAGCAAAAGTTGTATAGCTAAGTCCATAACCGAAAGGATACAAAGCCCCCAGTACCCGTGTACTTCCGCTACCATTGGGGCCGGATGAAGGTTGAGTACCATGCGATCCTTTCTTAAACGGGAAATTTAATTCAATCTGTCCAACAGATTTCGGAAAAGTAACGGTCAGTTTACCTCCCGGATTATAATCACCAAACAGCGTTTCTGCAATAATCTTCCCACCCTGGAAACTCGGGAACCAGGCCTCAAGAATAGCCGGCAAATTCTGATCTTCCCAATTGATAGTAAGTGGCTGACCATTGATAAGTACCAATACTACCGGTTTCCCCGTGGCATGCAGTGCTTGCAGAAGTTCACGTTGACGCCCTGGTAACTCAAGTGAGGTACGAGAGCGGCTCTCTCCTACCCGGTATTCGTCTTCACCCATCACGGCAATGATCACGTCGGCAGACTGTGCCTCCAAAGCAGCCTTATCCATATCCGCCACTTCCTCTGCTGTAAGCACTGCCGGCAATACTTCACTGGCAGGCCATTCTTTATCTATTATATTACACCCCTTTGAGTAGACAACTTCCACATCTCCTTTTAAATAATCTTTGATACCCTGAAGTACAGTAATCGTTGACAAACCATTCGGTCCATAGCGGCTAATCATAAAGTTATCTTCATCTGCTAACGGTCCGGTAACCAATACTTTCTTTATCTCTTTCTTATTTAATGGTAACAGTTGTCCGTCGTTTTTAAGTAAGACCAAAGACTGACGTTGCATCTCCTTTACAAAGTCCGAATGCTTGTCTGCACCTGCCACTTCATCTGCCTCTTTCGGATTATCCCGGTAAGGAGCATCAAACAACCCCAGACGAAACTTCACTGCCAACACTTCACTTACACGCTTGTCAATCGTTGCCATTGATATCTTGTTTTCTGCCAGCAAACGACGAATTGGCAAGATGAAATCAGCCGGAGGTGTAAAATGAGTACGCACATTCAATCCCGCTTCCAACACCTGTCGTACAGCTTCGTCATAATCTTCGGCTACCTGATGCTTGGTATGCACAAATTCCACTGCCTGGCTATCGCTCACCACGTATCCGTCAAAGCCATATTCTTCACGCAATAACTTTGTCAGGAAATAGTAACTTGAAGTCACCGGCTCTCCATTCCAATCATTATAACTACTCATCACCCCCATCGGATGCGATTGTTGTATCACATGTTTAAAAGGATACAGATAAATTTCGTGCAACTCACGGGGAGTAACATGAGGATCGGTCCGGCAGTTTCCATCCCGGCCACCTTTAGGACTACTGTATACAGCAAAGTGCTTCAGAGTAGCTGCCACTCCCTGTGACTGAATACCATCTACCATTTGCACACCCAGTTCGCCAATAAGATAAGGATCTTCTCCATAACATTCCAGTGTACGCCCCCATCTCGGATCACGCACCACATCAAGAATAGGCGCATATACATTGGTATATCCTAATACGCGAGCTTCTTTACCCACAATTTCTCCCGCTTCACGTACCAGTTCTGTATTCCAGGTACTTCCAATCGCTATCGGAGCCGGAAGCGGTGTTGCTTTTGTATGATTAAGTCCGTGAATACCCTCATTAGAGAAATCGACGGGAATACCCAAACGGGTCTCTTCAATAAACCAACGCTGAGTTTCATTGATAGCCTTTACATGATTGGAAAAAGGAACAATAAGATGAGGCGCCCGTTTGGCACCTCTACCTACTCCGTTGAGTTGTTCATCGATATTCGCAATACCATCTTTCCAGATAGCTTCTTTCCAGGCAGGAGTAGGCAAAGAGTCTTTCAGAACGCGTCCAAAGCCATAGAGTGTAGCAAGCTGACAACTTTTCTCTTCTACCGTCATCTGTGAAAGTAAATCTTTTACTCGTTTCTCAACAGGTTGTGAAGGGTCTTCAAAGATATCTTTCACACCATTCTTATTAAAATCAATCCATCCTTTTTTATAGATTGATTTGGAGGATGACTGTGCAGAAACAACTGAAACACACTGCCCGGTCCAAGCAATGCATACTAAAAGAAGTAATTTTTTCATATTTATTATATAAGAGTTTGACCGCCTGCAAGACGGATAGACTGCAAATATAATAATTAATTCCAATTCACCTATAATCAAGATATTACATTTTGTGTGCGCCCACACATGTTATAAAACAATAAACGGTGAACAAACTGCGTTATCCACAGATATTCACCGTTCATGATTTATCATTTACTATCTATTTAGTTTCCCTGATGTACAGTAAGTTGCGGGAATGGAAAATTGATGCCTTTTTCATTGAAGGTATTGTAAATAGCCTTATTGATATCAAAGTAAACGCCCCAATAATCAGAGGTTTTCACCCATACACGGATCACAATATTGACACTGCTTGCATCCAGTGCATGAAGAGCTATAAAAGGCTCCGGAGTATCCAGTATACGATTGTCGGCAGCCAGTACTTCACGTACCACACGGTCTACTTTATCATAATCTTCACCATAATCCACACCAACGACCCACTCCACACGACGGGTTTCCTGCGTATTATAATTCGTCACTACACCACTGCTCAACGCACCATTCGGTACGTAAACCAATTTATTATCTCCCGTAGTTAGAATGGTATGGAATATCTGTATCTCTCTGACAGTCCCCGAGAAGTTCTGACTCTCAATCCAGTCACCTACCTTATAGGGTTTAAACAATAAAATCACCAGTCCCCCTGCAAAGTTCTGAAGATTACCGGATAATGCCATACCAATAGCCACACCGGCAGAGGCCAGTAACGCTGCAAACGAGGTCGTTTCCACACCCAATGCACCAACGACTGAAATAATCAAAAGTATCGTCAACAAAATATTTACAAGACTCTTGACAAATGTCTTGATGCTCACATCTACATGCCGCTTGTCCATCATCCGGGCAGCCAATTTGTTCAGCATCGATACAAGGAAGCGTCCTACGATAAAAACAAGTACCGCTTTCAGGATACTTCCACCGGCACGTACACCTGCGTCTATAAGCTGTTGGGTTATAAGAGATATTTTGTCAAGACCGTCAGCATTAGCAATAGCCTGGTCCAGATTGTCGGCGGCAACCTGCAGAGAATCAGTTACAGCCTGAGTAATTTGTAATAATAGCATAATTAGTTTTTTGTTTTGAGTAAATAATTCGGGTTTGTACTTTCAATCATAACAAGTTACAAAGTTACTTTGTTTTAAGTAAATATAAAAGTTTTTTTGCTTTCCTCATCCGAAAGCGCTAATTTTGCCAACGATTTCACAATACAGGGGTGCCTTAACATGACGGGCTGAGAACATACCCATAGAACCTGAACCGGGTAATGCCGGCGTAGAGAACGAATAAATTACACAATGAAAAAGAATCTATTAGCTGTTGCCTTTCTAATGGCAGCCAGCATCAACATCTTTGCACAAACGAGCGCCAAAGATAGTTTAAGAGTAGTCAACCTGCAAGAGGTGCAGGTAGTATCCACCCGTGCCACTTCTAAAACTCCGGTGGCATACAGCAATATTTCTAAAAAGGAGATCCGAAAACAGAACTTCGGACTTGACCTGCCTTTTCTGTTAACGACCACCCCATCGGTACTTACTACCTCAGATGCCGGAAGCGGAGTAGGCTATACCAGCATTCGTGTACGCGGTACAGACGCCACGCGTATCAATATTACAGCTAATGGCATTCCAATGAACGATGCAGAGAGCCATTCCATCTTTTGGGTGAATACCCCCGACCTGGCTTCTTCACTCGAAGATATGCAAATCCAGCGCGGAGCAGGTACATCGACTAATGGCGCCGGAGCATTTGGCGCAAGTATCAATCTGCGTACAGCCGGCATTCCTTCCAAAGCATACGCCGAGGTTTCCGGTTCTTACGGATCATTCAA
The DNA here is from genome assembly GCF_964240755.1 of Bacteroides sp. HPS0048. Taxonomy (NCBI): domain Bacteria; kingdom Pseudomonadati; phylum Bacteroidota; class Bacteroidia; order Bacteroidales; family Bacteroidaceae; genus Bacteroides; species Bacteroides sp. HPS0048. The sequence goes on from NZ_CAXSVC010000011.1 coordinate 25,792, forward strand.
TACGCATAAGGAGACGGTTAGCGTAGGTTCCGGGGTGATAGGCAATCATTGGGCCTTTGATGCACGCGTGTCGAATATACAGAGTGACGGATATCGCGACCGTGCCACATCAGATTTGAAGTCGTACTTCCTGCAAGGAGGATATTACGGTGAAAATACGACCCTGAAGTTTATCACTTTTGGTGGCAAAGAGAAAACTTATCATGCCTGGGACGGTATCAGCCGGAAACAATTGGAGACTGACCGTACCTATAACCCAAACGGGGCCATCAAAGACGACAACCTGAACAAAGGAAACACCATAGGATTTTATGACGACCAGACGGATAATTATAATCAGACGAACTATCAGTTAATATTCAATCACCTGTTTTCTTCCGAATGGAATCTGAACATTGCCCTGCATTACACAGATGGTTTCGGATATTACCAGGAGTATAAGAATGGACGGACACTGGAAGAGTACGGACTAAAACCATTCTACCTCCCCGGAAACACAGAAGCGCAAACTAAGACCAATCTGGTACGCCAAAAGCTCGTAGACAGCGGCTTTGGCGGCGGCGTATTTTCTGTTGATTATAAAAACGAGAAGCTAAATGCCTCTCTGGGTGGAGGCTTGAATCGTTATAGTAACGATCATTATGGCAAAGTGATCTGGGTAAAGAATTATACTGAAGCGCTGAATCCGGATCATGAATACTATCGCAACAATGGTAGTAAGACAGACGGAAACATCTATGCCAAAGCCAATTATCAAATAACCGGAGGATTGCATGCTTATGCTGACCTGCAATATCGTTACATCAATTACAAGATAACGGGAGACAATGATAAATGGGATTGGACTGCAGAACCCGGACATCTCCAACGCCTGAACGTAAACGAGCACTTCAGTTTCTTCAATCCTAAAGCCGGCTTATTCTGGCAATTCAACCCATACCACAGCGCTTATGCTTCTTTTGCCGTAGCCCAGAAAGAGCCTACACGTAATAACTATACCGACGGACTATTCGAAAAACTTCCCCGTCCGGAAAAGATGTTAGATTATGAATTAGGATATACTTTCCGCAACAGTTGGTTCACTGCCGGAGTGAACCTGTATTATATGGACTATACCGACCAACTGGTACTAAATGGAAAAGTAAACGATATCGGTGAGGCAATGGCAGAAAATGTCAAAGACAGTTACCGCATGGGAATAGAGCTCTCTTTAGGCGCCCGTATCACCGACTGGCTACGCTGGGATATCAACGGGACATGGAGTAAAAACCGCATTAAGAATTACACCGGTTATGTGAGTGACTATGATGACAATTGGGATGAACTTTATACCCAAACAGCTATTTATGCGGAGAATACTCCCATTTCTTTTTCTCCTTCGTTTATGGGAAACAGCCTGATCGGTTTTAATTATAAAGGTTTCGATGTATCCTTGCAATCACAATACGTCAGCCGTCAGTATCTCGACAATTTCGGTTTAGAGGAGAACTCACTCGATCCATCTTTTGTGAGTCATCTTAGTTTAGCTTACAGTTTCAAACTGCCTTCTGTGAAACAAATCACTGTCGGTGCCACTATCTACAACCTCTTTAACACGAAGTACGAGACCAACGGATACTCACAGAATGCCGCTGTTTATGAAGGAGGAGATAAGAATCAAAAAGCTGTTCTCTCCTACGACCCACGTTTTTATCCGATGGCAGGAACCAATGTACTGGCGCACATCAGAATAACATTCTGAAATTAAGTTCCTGTTTGAATTTTCCTTCTCAAAGACTATACATTAACTTTACACACTATGAAAGCGTTTTGAGCGAAGCTAATGTTAAACAAAATTCAAACAGGATCTCATTGTATTTCAGTATTTTATTTTATCTTTGTTCCGATAGTTCCAATACCAAACTTTTAATACAATGTAGTTATGAAGCAATCTTACACCGTTTTATTTTTTGTATTGTCATTAGCCTGGTGTAACGCCAGTGCACAAGGGGTAAGCTCCAGACTATCCGGTACAAGGACCTTCGCAAAGGCTCCGGACACAAAGGTAAGCAGGCAGCAAACTCAATCCATTACGTTACTGCAGCCATTTATGGCACCATTGACAGAAGTATCTGAAACATTCGACCGCATTGCTGAAAGTAACGAATATGTATCTACTCCTACTGTGGAAAAAACACTGGAAGCAACTACCACATTTACATTTAATGCAGATAACTGGATCACCGAACAACTTAAAACATATATCAACGTTATTCCTGGTTCAGATGTAACTTCACCTAAAGAACTAAAATATGCACCAACTTATGAGGCATTGCCGGGCAATTGCCTTTTACAAACTAATATTTATTATGAACGCCCCGCCTTTCAGGAAAATGCCCCATGGACGGAGACTTCACGTAATACTGCAAAGTTTGATTCTAAAAGACGGCAATTGGAGAGTGTTAATCCCATAAGTAAAACAGTAGTCACCTATAATGACACCGATAACAGCGAAGAAGCCATATTTTACATCAAAGAAACCAATGAACCGGAAAGTTCTTTCCGTCCCAACGCCAGAATAATACGAGAAAAATTCAACGTAAATGTAGGAGTCAATCTGCGACAAACCAACTTTACGTATGAGAATAATACTTGGCAGAAAACACAAATGTTAGAATCAGAAATGACAGAAGAAGGACATATACTCACTGCCCAATATCAATGGTCAAACAATACCTGGACCGGAATCAGCAAAACCGGCAGAGAGACTGATGACGAAGGACGCCTGACTTACGATGCCCAATTCAATTGGAATCCGGATGCCGGCTCATGGGAATGCGAAAGAGAATCAGCCTATATCTACGATGTAAACGGGCTGCTCAGCCAGGAAATGGAGTATGATGAAAAGAGTATATACAGCGGTTACTTCCAGCTATTGCCGGGAGAGCTTACCCCTGCCAAACAAACGGTATATGTGCGCGAAGGCTACGGCAAAGAGTGGATATTGAGCAAAGAGTCTATTTTCACAATAAACGCACACAACCATCCAACAGACATTAAGATATATACCCTGCGCAACAATGTGCTGACCCTGACTACCCGCTCACAATTTGAGCAGCAAACCCCGGAGCAATACACCCTCATCCTCTCCCAATTGTCGGACGACAACACTCTCTGGATGGAAGTTGCCAAAAATGTAATCACTCTTAATGCCGCACAACAAATCACACAAGTAATAACCTACAATAACAGGACGGGGATAACCCCGACATGGGAAGAAAACGAGCGGACTACTTACGAGTATGTATCGCCCACAGAGATGATTGAAACCGGGCAGGAAATAGACGAAGAAGAAGGAGAGACATACTACTATAGAATCAGGTACATTCTCTATCCCACCGGCGAAATACAATCCAAAACATATTACGGTAGTGCCACAGGAGAAGAGGGAAGCTGGACCACCCAACAGACCGAAACGTACCAGAAAGACGGCACACTGGACGGATACTTGTTTGACAAAGCGCAGTTCCTTGAACAAATAGCGATGTGCCAGAATCTGAGCAGCTGGAAAGTTCCTGCAGAAGTAACCCAGGTGAAGTCATCACAGCCCTTTCTGGATATGAATGGGGACGGAATATTCAATATATCCGATTACGAAGGAACCTATATCTCTTTCATAAAAGGCTCTGAAGAGATGTTGGTATTTGCTTATGACAACAAGATGAATGCAGCCCGGCAGTCTACTTATTCCATACAGTTCGAACATCCCGATTTAACGAATCGCTATATCAAAAATGAAAGAACCACTACTTATAATGCATCAGGTGGAATACTTTTAGAAGTTATCACAACAAGTAGTGCTCCCAATATGGATATTATCCGGTACAGAGAAAATCGTTATGACAAAGTGCCTACAGGTATCAACAATGCTCCTGCCGAAAAGGTTCCTGAAGGAATGCAAGTGTACGGTACTGATAAGCTTTACATCAATGCTGCCAACAGTATGCATATCGGTATCTTTACCACAGACGGTAAACAACTGAAAACGCTGAAAGTAACCGAAGGCAACAATGAGATTGTACTACCGAAAGGCATCTACATTGTACGTCCTCTTGATAATAACAAACTTAAAAGTGCTAAAGTGATAATCCGCTAATAGCACTCATGAATAAATAAAAGGAATGAATTATCTTGAAATGCTCGGCACAGCCATCGGCTTAATCTATCTTTGGTTAGAATACCGGGCGAGTATTTATCTGTGGATAGCAGGCATTATAATGCCTGCTATCTATATATTCGTCTATTACCAAGCCGGACTATACGCCGATTTTGGTATCAATATCTATTATCTTCTCGCAGCGGTTTATGGCTGGCTGGTATGGAAGTACGGCAATAAGGCGCACGAAAAAGCAGAGTTACCCATCACGCACATTCCGTTAAAGTATCTTCCTGCTCTGATGGCTGTATTCATTATCACCTTCATAGGTATCGCCCTGATACTGATTAACTTTACCGACAGTAATGTTCCCTGGCTCGACTCATTTACTACTGCACTGAGTATCATCGGTATGTGGATGCTTGCCCGTAAATATGTAGAACAGTGGTGGGCATGGATACTGGTAGACGTGGTATGCTGCAGCCTCTACATCTACAAAGATTTGTATTTCACTTCCGGACTCTACGGACTTTATTCAATAATCGCTATCTTTGGCTTCCTTAAATGGAAAAAAATGATGCCTAAACCATAACTCCGGCAGAAATAAGTACGGAATGCGTTTTACATCTCTCTTATTTACAAATGAATATGACAACAGAAGCAGTTATTCTCGGTAATGGTGATTATCCTTCACATCCATATCCACTGAATGTATTATCACAAGCTCCATACGTAGTTTGCTGCGACGGCGCTGCCAACGAGTACATTCGCCGGGGCTTTCGTCCGGATGCTATTATCGGAGACGGAGATTCGCTCTCTCCCGAGAATCGGGAACGGTTTGCCGGAATCTTCCACCGTGTGAACGATCAGGAAACAAATGATCAGACCAAAGCCATCCGTTTTTTGCAGGCACAAGGAAAACGGCAGATCGTCATTGTGGGAGCTACAGGCAAACGTGAAGATCACACGTTGGGTAACATCAGCCTGTTAATGGACTACATGCAGGAAGGGCTTCAGGTGCAAATGATAACAGATCATGGTATTTTTATCCCCGCCTGTAACACACAGGTATTCACTTCACAACCGGGACAACAGGTTTCTATTTTCAACTTCGGAGCAACGGGATTACAGGGAGAAGGGTTAGCCTATCCGCTAAGCGATTTCAGTAATTGGTGGCAAGGTACCTTGAATGAAACCACCGAATATGAATTTTGTATTCATGCAACAGGAAAATACCTTGTATTTATAAACTTCTGAGTGCTTCCCGCACGGGGAAGTACGACGAGCGATGATTGCAGGTTGTTGTGTAATATTACTTCCTGCGTACTATCCGAAGTGCAAAAAAGAGAACCTGTAATATACTGACTATCAATATATAAATAGAGCAATTTTCTCCTCGGAGCCGAGCAGCTTTCTCCTCGGTGCCGAAGGGGTTCCTCCCCGGAGCCGAGCCCCCTCTTCCCCGGAGCCGAGCAAGACACGCGACTCCGGGGGAGTATATAATGTAAAACAATATAACTTTATTGAAGACTTTCCTTGAATCTCACTCAGGTACTTTTCATGCATCCGGCATCTTTGTTTTTAAAGAGCAAGCAGATAATTCTTGAAATCAGCAAATTCTTTTGTCATCGGCAAACTCTTCTTCTCACCTTTCATGAAGGCTTGCAGCTTAGCAGGAATCTCTACTTTATCTCCAACAATTCCTTCTACCGTATCCAGGAACTTAGCCGGATGTGCTGTTTCAAGAAACACACCGGTTTCTCCGGGCTTCAACCCCTCTTCGAGGGCACGATAACCACAGGCTCCATGCGGATCGAGCAAGTAATGAGTATCTTCATACGTTTTCTTTACCGTTTCACGGATTTGTTCATCGGTATAGGTTGTACCGGTTATCTCAGCCGAAATAGCAGCATGCGAACCACCATAAAGATCGAGCACACGGGCAAAGTTACTCGGATCGCCCACATCCATGGCATTTGCAATAGTGGCAACGGATGGACGCGGATTATACTTACCCGTTTGCAGATACTGATAGAAAATATCATTCTTATTATTAGCAGCGATAAAGCGTTTCACGGGTAACCCCATCTTTTTGCCAAAGAGTCCGGCTGTGATATTGCCAAAGTTACCACTGGGCACACAGATCACGGCATTATCCGCTTTCCCAGCTTTCTTCAATTGTGCATAGGCGTAGAAATAATAGAACGCCTGAGGCAGAAAGCGGGCCACATTAATAGAGTTGGCACTGGTCAGCTGCATATGTTCATTCAGTTCCTTATCCATAAAGGCAGACTTCACAAGCGCCTGGCAATCATCAAAAGTACCATCCACTTCGAGAGCGGTAATATTCTGTCCTAAGGTAGTGAACTGCTTTTCCTGTATTTCACTGACTTTCCCTTTGGGATAAAGCACATAGACATGAATACCGTCCACTCCGAGGAAGCCATTGGCAACCGCACTACCGGTATCACCGGAAGTAGCCACAAGTACATTCACCTGCTTTTTGCCCTCTTTACGGATAAAGTAACCCAGCAAACGTGCCATGAAGCGGCCACCTACATCTTTAAAGGCAAGCGTAGGACCGTGGAACAATTCGAGTGAATAGATATTATCTTTCACATGTACCAACGGCACATCAAAGTTCAATGTATCATAGACAATCTGTTTCAACGTATCTGCCGGAACGTCTTCTCCAAAGAAAGCATCGGCTACGCGATAGGCTATCTCCTGAAAAGTAAGCGTATCAATGGTGTCATAAAACTCCTGAGGCAGTGGTTTAATCATTTCGGGCATAAAGAGCCCTTTATCGGCAGCCAAGCCCTTCACTACGGCTTCTTCAAGAGTAGCAACAGGAGCCTGACGGTTAGTGCTGTAATATTTCATAAGTGGTATTTTAAATTTGGTTTATACTGAGTTAGTGATGAGTGATTAGTGATAAGTGATTAGTGCTGTGCAGCGTCAGTACCATTGCGCAAGCCCACTATCAACTGTCAATTGTCAATTGTCAACTGTCAATTGTCAACTCTTCACGGGTAGTGCCATAAATTCGCTAATAAATTCATCTGCCTTCATCAGCCCATACACCCCGTCACAAGCGGCCACTTCGTCATAGGTCTGTACTTCGTCCGGTGTAATGCCCGGATACCAGATAAGAAACGGAATAGGTTCGTTGGTATGGGTACGAAGTTCGCAAGGGGTAGGATGATCGGGCAATACAGCAATGGCTACCGGTTCGTCCCAATCCTTCACAGCTTCATAGATAGGGCCAACAGCACGGCTATCCAGGTTTTCAATTGTAAGAAGCTTCAACGGAATATCTCCTTCATGCCCCGCCTCATCACTGGCTTCGATATGGAGATAGACGAAGTCATCCGTCTTCAATGCTTCCAGTGCAGCTGCCACTTTGTTTTCATAATTCGTATTATAAAGTCCGGTTGCTCCTTCCACCGCAATACGGCGAAGTCCGGCATAGTATCCGATTCCATTTATCAGATCGACCGCCGAAATAACAGCTCCTCTTTTCACCTGAGGGAAAGTATCGGAAAAGGCATCCATTTGCGGACGGTATCCCGGGCTCCAGGGCCAGATACTATTGGCAGGATCTTTGCCTTCGGCCATACGTTTCAGATTCAGCGGATGATTCTTCAGCAGTTCCTGCGACTTTAAGATCAGTTCATTAATAAGATCTGCTGTCTCCCGGGCTTCCGGCACTAACGGTTTCACCATCAAAGGGCGAAAAGGCTTTAAAGGTACGTCATGAGGCGGCGTACAATCCAGCTGTTTATTTCCGTCTTTGATGACCAACAGATGACGATATTGAACACCGGTATGGAAACGTACGCGATCATTGCCTAAATGTTCCTGCAGATATTGAATCAGCACATCGGCTTCTTCAGTAGAAATATGTCCGGCGGAATGATTTTTTATATTATCTCCTTCAATACAGATGATATTGCAACGCATCGCCATCTCTCCCGGTTGAAGTTCCACACCGATACTTGCTGCCTCGAGCGGACCGCGTCCTTCATATACCTTCGGAAGATCATATCCCAATACCGACATATTGGCTACTTCACTACCGGGATGAAAACCATCCGCTACGGTCATCAGCCGTCCATTACGCCCCATGCGGGCGAGCTTATCCATATAAGGCGTTTTTGCATATTGCAGGAGCGTCTTGTCTCCCAATGACTTTACAGGCCAGTCGGCCATGCCGTCACCTAATATAATGATATGCTTCATTTTCTTAATTGACAATTGGCAGTGGACAATTGACAATTAACAAACCAACTGCAACAAAGCGCAGCAACTGTCAATTGTCAACTGTCCACTAAATTAAACGTTCGCTATACTCATAATATCCGCAAAGACTCCCGCTGCCGTCACACCTGCACCGGCACCATATCCCTGAATCATCATCGGATACTCTTTATAACGCTCTGTTGTGAGCAGGATAATATTGTTACTGCCTTCCAGTCCGTAGAACGGATGATTGGCCCCTACTTCCTGTAAGCCCACAGAAGCCTTCCCGTTTTCGAGCGTAGCAACAAAACGCCAGTGTTTATTTTCTTTCTCCAATACCTGACGACGGGCTTCAAAGTCTGCATCCAGACTCGGAACACGCTTCCAGAAATCATCCAACGATCCTTCAAAGAAATCATTCGGGACAAAAAGATTCTTCTCTACATCTTCCTGCTCCAGTTTATATCCGGCTTCACGTGCCAGAATCACCAGCTTACGAATCACATCTTTACCACTCAGGTCGATACGTGGGTCCGGTTCGGAATAACGCTCTTCCTGTGCCATCTTTATCGTACGGCTAAATGGGATATCAGCACTGATCTTATTGAATATATAGTTCAACGTACCGCTCAGCACAGCTTCAATCTTTAATATCTTGTCGCCACTATGAATCAGGTCATTGATTGTATTGATGATAGGAAGTCCTGCCCCTACGTTCGTCTCAAACAGATATTTCACACCACGCTGACGAGCTATCTGCTTCAGTTCGCGATAGTTCTCGTATTTGGAGGAAGCAGCAATCTTATTGGCAGCCACTACCGACACATTGTGCAGCAACAGATCTTTATAAAGCGAGGCTACATCCGGACTGGCAGTACAATCCACAAATACAGAATTGAAAATATTCATGCCGATAATCTCATCACGAAGAGACTCAAGCGTACTTTCGGTACCTTTCGCTTCCAACTCTTCCCGGTAATTAGCCAGGTCAAAACCCTGACGGCTGAACATGGCTTTCGTAGCGTCGGCAATACCTACCACATGGAGTTTCAAACCGTTTTCTACTTTCAGCTTTTCCTGCTGACAGCGGATCTGTTCTATCAGGCTACCTCCTACCGTACCAATACCACAGATAAAGAGATTCAGCACCTGATATTCGGACAGGAAGAATGAATCATGAATCACATTCAATGATTTGCGCAATGATTTGGAGTCAACTACAAATGAAATATTTGTCTCCGAAGCTCCCTGTGCACAAGCTATCACATTAATACCATTACGTCCCAATGTACCGAACAATTTACCGGCAATACCCGGTGTGTGTTTCATGTTCTCACCCACAATTGCTACAGTAGCCAGATTTTTCTCTGCCTGAATAGGAGATATCTCACCCATTTCTATCTCTTTGGCGAACTCCTCATTCAACACCTCACAAGCCAGATCGGCGTCGGCATTACGCACACCGATGGAAGTACTGTTCTCAGAAGAAGCCTGAGACACAAGAAATACGCTGATACCATTCTTTGCCAGAGCCTTAAAGATACGATAGTTAACACCAATAACACCCACCATACCAAGACCTTGCACAGTAATCAGGCTGGTGTCATTGATAGAAGAGATACCTTTAATCGCTTTCGTTTGCGGATCAGAAACCTCCTGTTTGATAACCGTACCCGTACCTTCAGGATTGAATGTATTCTTTATTAATATAGGTATATTCTTATGACAAACCGGGTAAATAGTAGGCGGATATACCACTTTGGCACCGAAGTTACAAAGTTCGGTAGCTTCCACATAACTCAGTTCGTTGATAGTATAAGCGGTAGAAATCACACGTGGATCGGCTGTCATGAATCCATCTACATCGGTCCATATCTCCAGGCTATCAGCATCCAGAGCAGCAGCAATGATGGCCGCTGTATAATCCGAACCACCCCGTCCAAGGTTGGTAACATCCCCCGTCACCTTGTCCGATGAAATGAATCCCGGTACCAGCGATACTTGCGGAATCACCCGGAAAGCCTCTTTCACCAATTGATGCGTCAGTTCAGTGTCAAGTGTGTGTTTGGAATGTTTTCTTTCTGTCTTTATAAAAGTGCGCGAGTCAAACCATTGGGCACCTTCAATCAGCTGCGCTACAATGATAGAAGAGAGGCGCTCACCATAACTTACAATGGTATCCGATGTTTTTGCAGAAAGGTCTTTAATCAGATAAATACCCTGAAAAATATCTTTCAGCTCATTGAGCAGTTCACCTACCTGACGTTGCAACGAAGCCTGATATTCACCTGCGGGAACCACTTCTTTAATCATCTCCACGTGGCGATAAACAATTTCGCGGAACTCACCTTCGTAGGCCGAATCACCTACAGCGGCCATTTTAGAGGTATTAATCAACTTATCGGTAATGCCGCCCAATGCGGAAACAACTACAATAACCGGTTCTCCGGCCGACTCTACTATTCTCTTTACGCTTAAAATGCTGTTCACGGAACCTACGGATGTTCCGCCGAATTTCATTACTTTCATGCAGATACTTTATATTTTCAATGCTTCCTTTTCCGGAAACAATGGTTTATTTACAACTAAAATACTAAATTTGAATTTGCTTACTTCCTGTAAGCGTGATTCACGTAGAAACACAAATACTATCCCTCAACCCCTAAGGGTCATGGTGCACATGGATGTGACTGTATGCGGATAGTACTTCATCATAGTCATTGTTTCTCGTTACTATTTGATAAGATGTCGCAAAAGTAACAATAAAAACATTCAATCTATCACTTTTTGCGATAATTTTCTAATAAAAAGATTTTCCCTGTGGAGCAGTGACAAATTAACGCGCTGCACTTTTCTGACATTTTGTTATAAAATATAAGATATATAATTATCTTTGCAGTATTCAATTGCATAAAATACGCTTATGAACCCTTCAAATACTTCCGTATTGTTAATATACACCGGTGGCACGATTGGAATGATAGAAAATGCCGAAACCGGAGCACTGGAGAACTTCAACTTTGAACAGTTGCAGAAGCACGTCCCCGAACTTCAGAAATCAAACTGTACCATTGATTCTTACCAGTTCGATCCTCCAATGGACTCATCGGACATGGAACCCGAAGCATGGCGGAAGTTAGTACGGATCATTTACGATACATACGATCAGTATAATGGTTTCGTTATCCTGCATGGTACGGACACAATGGCTTTCACAGCCTCAGCATTGAGCTTCATGCTCGAAGGACTAAGTAAACCGGTCATTCTCACAGGATCACAACTGCCTATCGGAGTATTGCGTACAGACGGTAAGGAAAACCTGATGACGAGCATAGAAATAGCTGCTGCTCAGGACAAACATGGTAATCCACTTGTCCCTGAAGTATGTATCTTCTTTGAAAATCATCTGATGCGGGGTAATCGTACTACCAAAATGAATGCTGAAAACTTCAATGCTTTCCGTTCTTTCAACTATCCGATACTGGCAGAGGTGGGAATACATATCAAATACAATTATTCTGTTATCCATACCATTCAGGAGAAACAGGAACTGAAACCACATTATTTGCTCGACACCAACATTGCCGTATTAAAACTCTTTCCCGGCATACATGAGAATGTAGTAGCAGCCACACTTACCATCGACGGATTAAGAGCCGTGGTATTAGAAACCTATGGCTCGGGCAATGCCCCTCGTAAGCAATGGTTCCTCCGCCTGCTACGTGAAGCAAGCACACGAGGAATTGTGATAGTCAACGTCACTCAATGTAGTGCCGGAACGGTGGAAATGGAACGATATGAAACCGGTTATCATTTGTTGGAATCGGGCATTGTCAGCGGATACGACAGCACCACCGAGTCCGCTGTCACCAAACTGATGTTCCTGCTGGGACACGGCTACAGCCCTGAGGAAGTGAGAGAACGAATGGCACGCCCCCTAGCGGGAGAGATTACATTATAGCCCACTACCGTTTTCACCACAGAGGACGCAGAGGACACAGAGTTATTAAAATCTTAACGGTTGTTAGAGACTAATGATTCCAATACTTAAAACTCTGTGTCCTCTGCGTCCTCTGTGGTGAAAACGATGGTGAATTTATGACTAATATTAAATAAAACTCTGTGAGACTCTGCATTTTTCTGTGGTGAATTTATTACTTTTGTCCATCTTATAAAGTAAAGGACAAAAAGAATGGCCAAAGAGAAAACCGTATATGTATGCAGCAATTGTGGACAGGACTCTCCCAAATGGGTAGGAAAATGTCCTTCGTGTGGCGAATGGAACACCTATGTAGAAGAGATAGTCCGGAAAGAACCTACAAACCGCCGCCCCGTATCGGGCATAAATACAGCCAAAGCCAAACCTATTACTTTAAATGAAATAGAAGCAGATGACGAGCCACGTATCGACATGCACGACGAAGAGTTAAACCGTGTGTTAGGTGGTGGTCTTGTCCCGGGTTCACTGGTACTGATAGGTGGTGAACCGGGCATTGGGAAATCGACTCTTGTGCTCCAAACAGTACTACGTATGCCCGAAAAACGTATTCTTTATATCTCCGGTGAAGAGAGCGCCCGACAATTAAAATTACGTGCCGACCGTCTGACAACTGCTTCCAGTGATTGCCTCATCGTTTGTGAGACCTCTCTGGAGCAGATCTATGTACATATCAAAAATACCAATCCCGATTTAGTCATCATAGACTCTATACAAACCATTTCTACAGAAAATATCGAATCTTCTCCCGGTAGCATTGCACAGGTACGTGAATGTTCGGCATCCATTCTCCGTTTTGCCAAAGAGACCCATACGCCGGTACTGCTTATCGGACATATCAACAAGGAAGGCAGTATTGCCGGACCAAAGGTTTTGGAACACATCGTAGATGCCGTACTTCAGTTTGAAGGCGATCAGCATTATATGTATCGTATCTTGCGAAGCATAAAAAACCGCTTTGGGAGTACAGCAGAATTAGGCATTTATGAAATGCGGCAAGACGGGCTCCGGCAAGTCAGTAACCCATCGGAATTGCTCCTTTCGCAAGACCACGAAGGTATGAGCGGAGTAGCTATTGCCTCTGCCATCGAAGGGGTACGCCCATTTTTGATTGAAACACAGGCATTGGTCAGTTCTGCTGTATATGGTAACCCGCAACGCTCTGCCACAGGGTTTGATCTTCGCCGTATGAATATGCTGTTGGCTGTACTCGAAAAACGGGTAGGCTTTAAACTGGCACAAAAAGACGTGTTTCTCAATATTGCCGGAGGGCTGAAAGTAAATGATCCCGCCATTGACCTTGCCGTTATCAGCGCTATCCTCTCCTCCAACATGGATGCATCTATCGAACCGGAAGTTTGTATGGCCGGTGAGATCGGACTATCCGGTGAAATACGCCCGGTAAACCGGATCGAACAACGCATCGGTGAAGCAGAAAAGTTAGGATTTAAACGCATTCTGTTACCTAAGCATAATCTGCAAGGAATTGATACAAAGAAAATAAAGATAGAATTGGTGCCGGTTAGAAAGGTGGAAGAAGCATTCAGGACACTATTCGGATGATTCACCACAGAGGACACAGAGGGCACAGAGTTCAATTTAGAAAACAAAGAAATGGAAGATATTAATATACTCACTAATAAGGTTCTTGGTCTTGCTTTTGAAGTACACACACAATTGGGAGCGGGATTATTGGAAAGTACATATGAAACCTGTCTATATCACGAACTTATAGAAACAAATATACAAGTAGAAAGACAAAAAAAATTGCCAATCATTTACAAGGGTATCAAACTGGACACCGACTACAGGATAGACTTATTAATTGATAAGCGGCTTATTATAGAGTTGAAAAGTGTAGAGACATTACAGCCTGTACACTCAGCTCAAATATTAACATATATGAAGCTTAGTAAGCTCAAATATGGATTATTACTGAACTTCAATGTACCAAGACTCAAAAATGGCATTAAACGTTTTATATTATAAACTAATTAAACTCTGTGACCTCTGCGTCCTCTGTGGTGAATCATGATACAAGAATACCAGTTACGTCTACTCCCCGAAATTGCTGCCAACGAGCAACGATTAAAGGAATATTTGTCCAAAGAAAAAGGATTAAGTTTAAAGAATATTACCACTATACGTATTCTGAAACGAAGTATTGATGCGCGGCAACGTACTATTTTTATCAATCTGAAGGTACGGGCTTATATTAATGAAATGCCTGCGGATGATGAATACGAACGAACCGTATATAGTAATGTGGAAGGTAAGCCACAGGTTATTGTAGTGGGCGCAGGACCTGGCGGACTATTTGCAGCTCTGAAACTTATTGAATCAGGACTTCGCCCCATTGTAGTAGAGCGTGGAAAAAACGTACGTGAACGTAAAAAAGATCTCGCACTGATAAGCCGGGAACACGCTGTGAACCCGGAATCAAATTATAGTTTCGGAGAAGGAGGTGCAGGAGCCTATTCTGACGGAAAACTTTATACCCGAAGTAAAAAACGGGGAAATGTAGACAAAATACTAAATGTATTCTGCCAGCATGGAGCTTCTACTGCAATTCTTGCCGACGCACATCCGCATATCGGTACAGACAAACTGCCACGGGTTATTGAAAACATGCGTAATACCATTATCAATTGTGGAGGTGAAGTGCATTTTGAGACACGAATGGATGCACTGATCATCGAGAACGAGGAGGTAAAAGGCATTGAAACAAATACAGGAAAAACATTTCTCGGTCCGGTAATACTGGCTACAGGACACTCGGCACGTGATGTATATCGCTGGCTGGCAACCAACAACGTAACGCTTGAGGCAAAAGGAATAGCTGTTGGTGTCCGTCTGGAGCATCCTGCAGAATTGATAGACCAGATACAGTATCACAATAAAAACGGTCGGGGAAAGTACTTACCTGCTGCCGAATACAGCTTCGTAACACAGGTCGAAGGACGAGGAGTATACAGTTTCTGTATGTGTCCCGGTGGTTTTATCGTTCCTGCTGCCAGCGGACCCGAACAGGTGGTAGTCAACGGAATGTCTCCTTCCAACCGTGGTTCACGATGGAGCAATTCAGGAATGGTGATAGAGGTACAACCGGAAGATTTAGACAATGGACAGTGGACAATGGACAATGGACAGTCAGCTACACAATCCAACTGTCAATTGTCAACTGTCAATTGTCAACTCCTAAAAGTGTTGCATTTTCAGGAAGAACTGGAACGGCAAGCCTGGTTACAGGGAGGAATGAAGCAAACGGCTCCGGCACAACGCATGATGGACTTTACGCGGAAGAAACTGAGCTATGATTTACCGGACTCCTCTTATAGTCCGGGATTGATATCTTCACCCTTACACTTCTGGATGCCGGAATTTATCAGTAAACGTTTGTCACAAGGCTTTCAGCAATTCGGACGGATGAGTCACGGTTTTCTTACCAACGAGGCAGTGATGATCGGAGTAGAAACACGTACTTCTTCCCCTGTGCGTATTGTACGTGACAAAGATACGCTGCAGCATGTAACAGTCCGCGGCTTATTCCCTTGTGGTGAAGGAGCAGGATATGCGGGAGGAATTGTATCTGCGGGAGTTGACGGAGAACGGTGCGCAGAAGCTGTTGCAAACTATTTAAATCATTAATTCAATAATTGAGAGTTATGAAGAACATTATTTTTTCTCTTACTATAGGAGCAATTCTCCTATTTAAATCATTGTCATTTAATTGTTATGCTCAATCCGATACCACCTTTCTATCTAAAAATGAAAACAGAAAGGTATATATCGAAAACAACAGAAAATCAGAAGTTTTTCAAAAATTACTCGACCCTACAATTCAAGAAAAAGCCTATCCGGAACTAAGACAATACAGACTGGAAGAACTGAAAGAAAGCGAGAAGATATTAAAGCAGGCTCATCCACAAACTATTACAAAACATAATTTATATGAACTACCGGAAGATTGGATCGCTCTCCATTCTTACAAAGGGAAATACTATGTTTATTCTCCATGCCAAATAGATACTCCTACAAACCGTTGGTTGACGGATTCTTGCCTTTACTATAAATACCTGGACGGTCCTTTTCCTGTAATCATTAAATCAGTGGAAAAGAAATCTGATAATCTATATGATATAAAATTATGGAATGTCATTCAACATCCGGATAACAGTCAGGCTTTGGATGAATTACAAATCCACATCATTGATAAGAAAAGAAAAATTTCTATTTGGGAATATAAAAGTTATCAAGGTGAGTCAACCTATGAACTGCTAATACCGAGGAAATCAGCACAGCATTTCGATTTAATCGTTTGTGACTGCCAAGACTTAGATAGTGAATTTGATTTTGATTCCATAGATTTTCCAAACCTTATTTTATCTCATTAAACCTATGAACCACAAACCAGAAATCGCTATCGTTGAAGCGAATACACTTACAGCACTCGGTCTGAAAATGATATTGGAAGAGATTATTCCAATGGCAATTATACGAACTTTCCATAGTTTTGGTGAGCTAACGGATGACACACCCGACATGTATGCGCACTATTTTATAGGCGCACAAGTATATGTGGAGCACAATGCCTTTTTTCTGCCCCGGAAAAAGAAAACAATTGTTCTGGCAGGAGAAAGCCACTCTCTCCAACTATCTGCCGTACGCGTACTGAACATTTATCAATCAGAAGAGCAGCTGGTGAAAGACATTCTGAAACTTCACCAACATGCTCACCACGACGGACATCCGGCTGAAGCCATACCACCAATGCCGGTTATTGAGCATGAATTGTCTGCACGGGAGATCGAGGTACTTGTATTGATAACCAAAGGGTTCATCAATAAAGAGATAGCCGATAAACTAAATATCAGTCTGACCACTGTTATCACCCATCGGAAAAACATTACAGAGAAATTGGGTATCAAATCCGTCTCCGGGCTAACAATTTATGCCGTAATGAACGGCTATGTAGAGGCTGACCGGATTTAAAAACGTACAACGATCATACCACCGTATTCCTTTGAAAAATGATTGTAATAAGGAGAAGCAGCCAGATTAACTCTGCTCTTTTTCTTATCCAATCCAAACAATTTCTTTTCAAAAGGCAGGAGCCAGTATCCGATCCGTGCACTTAATATACCAATTCCCGCACCAGCCAGAACATCATTGCACCAATGTCGTTCATTATAAAGTCGCAGGAAGGCTACCCCACAGGCAATAGTATATGCACCTATACCATAAAGCGGAGAGGAATCTTTATACTCCATCCGTACCAACTCAGCTCCCATAAAAACAGTGGCTGTATGCCCCGAAGGAAAGGAATTAAAAGCTGTTCCGTCCGGACGTTGTTCATCTACCGCCCACTTCACCGCATTGACCATAATCCCCATAGCTGCATAAGAAGTGGCAGTAATCAATACACGATCCACATAACTATGCTTAGCCTTTGCTCCCAGCAGACTTAATCCGAAGTTTGCAATAACGGGTACATATTGTATATAATCATCGGCATGAAAATAGCGTCCATTGCGCCATCCGGCAATATCATCACGCACTTCCCTATTCAGAGATCTCAACCAGGGATTGGCCACCCCAAGTGCTCCTACAGTGATGAGTGAAGCAGGTAGTATTAATTGTGAAGGACGGAAAGAATAGCCCCGTTCAGTGATTTTCAGAGAGTCTGTCGAAGCCGTTTGTGCCCACAACTGAAACGGGTATAGTAATATCATAAGAAGAAAAAACAATTTGATTTTCATCTTTTATTGTTGTAAATAAAATGAATACTGAATGTTAACTGTCGCTTTGCATTTCTGTCTCAGAAACACAACAGGTCACATCCGCTTCGGCCTTTACAACTTCAAAAAGAGGAAAGCAAAACAAGATCCGCCCCATTGCATTCCCCCCGGTCATATAAAAATTCTTGGTCGTTTTTTCTATAAGAGAAATGCTAATGAGTTATTTCTAACTGTTATATGTCACTCTATCTGATCTATACCATAGGCTATGTGTTTTAAAGAGAGGTTAATAAAAAAAGTGTGTTCCCGACACTATCCAGACTATAGTTAGGTACGACCAAGTAACCTATGACCGACTGAATATATCGATGGAACACACCCTGTTTCAGGGCGCATCCACAAAGCATATTCTTTCGGTCTGTTAAATTTGGTCGTTTCACTATAGAAAGAATGACAATGCAAACACTCCGTATCTTGTTTTTTTATCTTTAAATAAAGACTCTACTTTATTTAATGTTTATCGAAAGACAAAAATAAGAATATCTTTCTTTATAGACAAACTTTATTTGTATAATCCTTATAAATCGGATACCGGAGTAAGTCCCCCTAATTTCAGATTTGCATATACCCACAATGCATATTCTGTTATTTCAATGTATATTCGGAATATTTTTTCTAAATTCCGCGATAACTCCTTACCTCATATGTATAACAAACAAATATTGAGTTATATCTTACAGAAAGCGATATAATATTGCAAGCTTGCAGCCAGAGAGTTTTGTACCTTAGCATCCTAAAATTATAGATTGATTATTATGAGAAAATTATTGTTACTGCTAGTAATTCTGAGTTGTAACCCTCTTCTGGCAAAAAAGTACTATTTCACCCCCGGGGAGAGTGAATCTTTAAAAAGAATATTAAGTGAAGGGAAATTACTCCCTGGTGACGAAGTCATTCTTAAAGACGGAGTTTTCAAAAATCTGCAGAAAGTGCTCTTTCAGGCAAAAGGAACTGTACAGGATTCAATAAAACTGAAAGCCGAGCACCCCGGAAAAACAATCATATCGGGTGCATTGGATTTTAAAGTCTATGGCGAATATCTGCAAATAGAAGGTTTGTGTTTTCTGAAAGCATGGGCATTGTCTTTCAATATGATTGATTTTCAGAAAGAAACAGGGAAGTATGCTTCACACTGCCGTTTCACCAATTGCGTGATTGATGACTGTAACGACCCCAACAAGAGCGAACAGCCTGCAACGAACGGACAGCAACCCGCCTCCGTGAGCGAATACTGGCTCGGACTCCGAGGTGAGAATAACCGGGTAGACCATTGTTACTTTGCCAACAAACGAATTGGCGGATTGGTACTGCAAGTATGGCTCGACAAAGACAATCACCTGAATAACCACCAGATAGATCACAATCTGTTCGGCACGCGTAAACCCTATGGTGGAAACGGCGCCGAGATCATTCGCATCGGGCATTCATGGTCTTCTCAACTGGAATCACGCACCGTTGTCGAAAACAATGTATTTCTGCACTGTGACGGAGAAAGTGAAATCATTTCGGTAAAATCGTGTCATAATGTACTTCGCCGAAATCTGTTTTACGAGTCAAGAGGAGGTCTGGTATGCCGGCATGGTCATTACAATGTGCTCGAATCCAACACCTTTATCGGTAACAATATAAAAGGTACAGTAGGAATCCGCATTATCAACCAGGGACATACTGTATATGATAACTATATGAGTAAACTGAATGGTTTCGGCCTGTTGGTACGTATTGGCGTCTTTGAAAAACCTACTGCTGATACAGACATAAAAAAAGAACCGCTGACCTCCTACCACCGGGTAGAAAATGTAGATATCGCCTATAACCATTTTATCAACTGCCGGGTATTGGAATTCGGTTCGGGCAAAGGAGATAAAGCACCCCGTAACCTACGTTTTGCCAACAATACCATCTACAACTCAACTCCGAATGTGAGAGTCTTTCAACCGGAAGAGGTTATGCCGGGTATTACTTTCCTGGATAATACTTATTATTTTGAAAATAAAGAGCCAATCGGGCTACCCGGATTTATGGAAGGTAAAATACCAGATACCCTCTTAGCTTTAGAGAATGAAAAAGTAGAAAAATCTATCAACGGAATAGGTCCGGTGTGGTATGCGCCCAATACTGCTGAGATAACTTATATAAGGAATAAAGCGCTTCCCGCACGGGGAGATACGGCAAGCAATGTTAATTATTAAAACGCAGATAATTTGCATAATCCTAATAAATGAGGATTGTGTAACTGATAAGTTTCCCGTTCCTTTGCAAGCAAAATAAGATTATGATGAAAAGAAACAGTATTCTAATTGCTCTAACTCTCTTGACGGCAAGTACCGCTTGGGCCGAAGAAGTACCTAAAGACACGATTAAAGTAGTAGACGTAGAAGAGGTGCTCGTTATCGCATCACCCAAAGAAAACCGCAAACTTCGCGAATTACCCACAGCCAGCACTCTCCTGTCACAGCACGACATGCAAGCCAACCAGGTAACTAATCTGAAAGGCCTGACAGCACTGGTTCCCAACCTGTTTATTCCCGACTATGGTTCAAGGCTTACATCAGCCATTTATATCCGTGGTATCGGTTCACGCATCAACACTCCTTCAGTGGGACTTTATGTAGATAACGTTCCTTATATAGACAAATCAGCCTTCGATTTCAACTATGCGGATATTGAACGTATCGATGTACTTCGTGGACCTCAGGGAACACTATACGGACGTAACACCATGGGAGGACTTATCCGTGTACACACTAAATCGCCATTCAGCTATCAGGGTACAGACCTTAGACTGAGTGCCGGAACTTATGGCAATTATAACGCATCAGTAACTCACTATCACCGTATGTCTGAGCAATTTGCTTTCTCAGTCGGAGGATTCTACGAACATGCAGATGGGTTCTTCAAAAACTCTGCTCTCAACAATAAAAAAATAGACCGTAGTAACGCCGGAGGCGGACGTATCCGTAGTATCTATTTACCGACAGAAAACCTGAAACTCGACTTTAACGTAAATTATGAATATAGCGATCAAGGCGGATATCCATATTTCTATACAGGAAAAGTTAACGAAGAAGAAAGAAAAGAAGATACCCGTAAAGATAAAATCGGACTGATTTCATATAATGACGAAAGTAGCTACTATCGCAGCCTGCTGAATGCAAGTGTCAACATCGAATATCAGGCACAGAACTTCATCTTAAGTGCAGTAACAGGCTATCAACATCTTAAGGACCGGATGTTTCTTGACCAGGATTTTACAGAAAAAGATATTTTTAATCTGGAACAGAAACAGAAATTAAATACCATTTCCGAAGAGATTGTATTCAAATCCAAACCAGGTAGAAGATGGCAATGGGCAACCGGAGCTTTCGGTTTTTACCAATGGTTACACACCAGTGGTCCTGTACTGTTTAAACGGCAAGGCGTGGAAGAAATGATCGAAGATAAAGCCAACGAAAACTTCCCTAATTCACCTATGGCCCCAAGCATGAAAATGACGATTAATAATGAGACACTAAACATAGGAGGAAGTTTTGATACGCCCTCTTTGAGTGGAGCTATCTATCATCAGTCTACTTTCAATGATCTTTTTGTAAAAGGGTTGTCAGCTACCGTTGGGTTACGTTTGGACTATGAAAAAACATCTATGAAATACCGTTCTATCAGCGAACCAATCGATTTCGATTTCAGTATTTCAATGCAACGCCCTCTACTAAACCTTTCAGACCAGCACATGAAAGCCCCTTCCACATTCATTGGAAAGTTAAGCAATGACTATTTGCAATTATTGCCTAAGTTCGCTCTTCAATATGAATGGAAAAAAGGAAACAGTGTATATGCTACAGTTTCACGAGGATATCGTTCAGGAGGATATAATATCCAGATGTTCTCTGACCTGGCTCAGACCGAATTCCAAAGAAACATGATGTATGCGGTCAAAGAGAGTGAAAAAATAGACGATCCACAATATGGGGCAATGATAGACAAAATGATTGATGGAATGATACCTGAGGCAGTCGATGTAAAAGCAGCTACCAGTTACAAACCGGAATACTCATGGAACTATGAAGCCGGTGCACACCTTACTTTATTGGAAAGTCGTTTATGGGCCGACCTTGCAGCTTTCTATATGGATACCCGTGATCAGCAAGTAGCAAAATTCTCGGAAAACGGATTCGGACGTATCACGATTAATGCCGGCAAGAGCCGGAGCTATGGAGCCGAAGCTGCCATACGCGCTGCTATTACCAATGCGCTCGGATTGAATGTGAGTTACGGATATACCTACGCTACATTTACAGATTATGTGACCGAAAAGAAGCAAGGGAAGGAAAAAGTAGATGTTTCTTATAATGGTAATTATGTCCCCTTTGTTCCCAAACATACCCTCAGCGTAGGTGCACAATACATCTTCCGTATCGCCCCACGCCACTGGCTGGACCGCGTACAAGTTAATGCAAATTACAATGCTGCCGGACGTATCTACTGGACAGAAGAAAATAATGTCAGCCAGGCATTTTACGGAACTCTGAACGGACGTGTCAGCCTGGAAAAAGGGAACGGCGTCCTTGCATTCTGGATACGTAATGCATTGGACAAAGAATATCAGGCATTTTATTTTGAATCAATGGGCAATGGATTTATGCAAAAAGGACGTCCCATGCAATTGGGAGTAGATGTACGTTGCCGCTTCTAAAACATAATCGTAATCGTCTAAAAACCAGTATTTTTAAGAGTGTACACTTTTGTTATACAAGAATGTGCACTCTTGTCATACTAAAATGTACATTCTTGCTATACCAAAGTGTACACTTTTGCATTCCTTCATTTTATTTACAAGAAATCATTACATTGAGTTTGTCTAAAATACGCTGTTCATTCTCTGTGTTGTCACATCTTATACCCGATCGATATATATGTCGTAGAGAAACGTAGTGAAACTCTACGAGAATCGGGGCGTTCCTCGTAGAGTTTCGACCCGTTCCTCTACGAGAAAAAACAAGCCTACATATTTCATTGATATACAGCTATTTAACAATCCATAAAATTGTCTATTATTTTCACTATCGAAATCTATTTTCTTTCTATTTTCAAAGCCCTACAAATTATCTGAAATAATTACAAAGAAAAAAGCCGTAAGAAGATAAATCAAGAAGCAGCAGTATAACCAGTCAACATGTTGCCATATTGCCACGTTGGCAAATTATTCATTTATAGCTCCACAATGCGGACAGACTCCCTTCTCCCGTAATTTCCCTCCACAACGTCCACACTGGTATTTATACCCGTTACTTTTATGCAGTTTTTTCGCAAACAGCCACACAAAGCAGAAAAGGAAAAGATAACCGATATATATATGTGTAGTCAGAATAAAAAAGAAGTAACAGAAAATACAACAGGAAGTCAATCCAAGCAAATAGAAGACAGCAGCGGCCGGAGCCAGTTGCCGGAACAGGTCATCGAGCACTGCCAGAAAGACAATAAGAAAAATCCAGATACTCAACAGGAACACCGACAAAACAAGTGGTACCTTAAAAGGTGAAAGTGTAGGGTTAAAATAGAAATGTTGCCATGTATCAGGTACAAATACCTGCATCGACTCATATATAGTGGCACTAAACGCCATCAACAGACAAAGAAAAAGCGGATAAATACTATCAATGTCATTGAAATAAACCATCTGTAATTGCTTACGCCGAAAAGCACGAAAAAGATAAACACCAACGAACAAGGCAAAGACAATCACAAAATAAGAGGCATGAGTATCACTGAACAAATAAATAAACTGAGATATACTATCGGTAGGCACAAAAGACTTTATCAATTCCGTTTCACGCATCCATCCCTGGATTTCCTGTGAATGAGCCAGTTTTACCCATACACTATCCACACTGTCTGCCGGATGGATAGCGAACTCTGCCACTACAACACGGTCTCCCCGGTGAAGACTGACAAAAGAATCCTTCACAGGCAAACGTTCCAAAACAACAGAATCTGTTTGTACTTCCAGATTCGTGTTATAGGTGTAATGCCGTTCAAATAAATAAGTAAGAGAATCTTTCGTCTTATCGCTCATTCCCTCGGCAAAAAGATCGGGACGGGGATAATGGCAGGCTGCAAACAAAAAAAGAGTCATCACAGAGTAGCACAAAGCAACCCAAAGCTTCCTGAAACTGCTCTTCGTGTTACCATGATTCATTCTATGATACCTTGTTTTCATAATGCGGCACTCACTTTCATCTGGCAAATCTTACAATCAAATGATAGCCGGAAACGTTTTCCATCCGTCCCTACCAAGTAATAAGGTTCTTTATAGGGCGAACGTTCACGCTGGTGAACAGGACACCAACCCATACTATAACGCAAGCAATGTTTGCAAAACATAAGGACAGCCTCTTCCACCGCCTGTTTTTCATAAGCAGGCTCAATATCTTTCACCCCATGATCCTGATAGAAAGAAGCAGCACGGGTGTTCATCACATTGCCTAAATAAGAAAGCGTCTGTTGCGGATAAGCGTGTGTGGTTGGTTTTAAGACAGCCAACTCACGATGAAATGTCATTCTGCGGGCAGCTATCAGTTTATCGACCACCTGCCTGCGCAGATCGGAGAGTACAGAGGCCGGAATAAACCAATTCCCGGTAAGGTCAATATCTATCCGCATTGCCTCAAAGGGAGTATTCCCCAGTTTGGATAGCTGATTTCTGAGATTATCCTCCTGAGGGGTACGGGCAAGTTCCTTATCACGAGGCAATGTAAGCGTCACACTATTATCATCTTCATCTGTCAGGGTAAGGGAGAAACCAAAGTTATTCTCCGCCAGCAAAATAGAAACGGCAATCTTTCTTTCAGAAGACTTACGGGCAAGTACGCGTTCGAACTCCTGATCAAAATTACGATACAATACAGTCCGGGGTTTAATACGGGGCATCTCCTGCGGATACAGCTTATTGCCATCAACTCGATTGATACGAAATCCTTGTAAACGCCCCTGCTCATCAATGTAGCAAACACCATCCCCGTTATTGAAAGATTTCAGCCCGGCCACCGTAAGATAATTTCCACGAACCTCTTTCATCGTACCCATTTCCTCTCCTAATGACTTGGGAGTATCAAAAGAAAAAATATCTTTACTCCGACCCTTCAAAAAATAATGTGTAAAGCCACGGCTAAAACTCTTATCCAACTGAGGTTTAAACTCAAAACGACAGGAACCGGAAGAGGCACGGACATACTCTTTACGCCGGGAGAAAATGGTATCCAGTTTCTGACGATAGGCAGCGGTAACATTTTTCACATAAGAAACATCCTTCAACCGTCCTTCAATCTTCAAAGAGGTGACTCCTGCATCCAGCAACGCCTCCAGTTCCTCGCTTTGGTTAAGGTCTTTCAGCGAAAGTAAATGCTTATCTTTCACAATTGTCTTACCATCAGCATCGACCAGACTAAAAGGCAAACGGCAGAATTGCGCACACTCGCCACGATTGGCACTCCGGCCAAAACAGGCTTGACTAACATAACACTGACCACTATAACTGACACACAAAGCGCCATGTACAAAGACTTCAAGCGCCGTGTCAGGGCAGGCTTCGTGTATTTTACTTATCTCCCGCAAAGAAAGTTCACGGGCAAGTACTACCTGATGGAATCCCGTATCGGCAAGAAACTTAACTTTATCCGCCGTCCGGTTATCCATCTGTGTACTGGCATGCAACGGGATAGGCGGCAGGTTTAATTGCGTGATCGCCATATCTTGTACGATCAACGCATCCACTCCTATCCGATACAATTCGCCTATCATCTCTTCTGTCTCTTTCAACTCTTCTTCTTTCAGAATTGTGTTGACAGTGACATAGATACGTGCATTGTATAGATGCGCATGCTCCACAAGGGCAGCAATATCATCCAATGAGTTGACAGCAGCAGCACGGGCACCAAACTTTGGTGCACCAATATATACAGCATCCGCTCCGTGATTAATAGCCTCTATTCCACATTCCAAATTCTTGGCCGGAGCCAGAAGTTCTATTTTACGCTGCTTTATCATTTAATATCATTAATATCGTAAGGAGTTTCCTGATAAACAAAGTAGTTCAACCAGTTTGAAAATAACAAGTTGGCATGAGCACGCCAACGTACAACAGGCCCTTTCTCCGGATCATCGTCTATATAATAATTACGCGGTACATCAATCGGCAGTCCTTTTGCCAGATCCCGCCTATATTCCGTATCAAGCGTTAACGGAGAATATTCCGAATGCCCGGTTACAAAGAATTCGCGCCCTCCACGAGCCATTACCATATATACACCTGATTCATCCGATTCGGAAAGCAATGTCAATTCAGGTACTTTAACAATATCCTCTTTACGCACTTCCGTATGACGGCTGTGAGGAACATAAAAAGTATCATCAAATCCACGGAAGATAGCTTGCAACGGATCGAGAGTACGGTGCTCGAAGATACCGAACATCTTTTTATCTAAAGCATATTTAGGAACACCGTAATGGTGATACAAGCCCGCCTGAGCCGCCCAGCAAATATAAAGCGTTGAAGTGACATGGGTACGTGCCCAATCGAAGATTTCCATTATCTCATCCCAATAACTGACTTCTTCAAAGTCCATCTGCTCCACCGGGGCACCGGTAATAATCATACCGTCATACTTCTCGCCACGCATTTTATCAAAGTCCGTGTAAAAGGTCTTCATATGTTCAACAGGCGTATTCTTGGATGTATGACTCTTTATTTTCATAAAAGAGATTTCCACCTGGAGTGGTGTATTGGACAGCAGACGCACCAAGTCAGTCTCTGTGGTTATTTTCAACGGCATCAGGTTCAGAATTACAATCCGCAACGGACGTATATCCTGTTGTGTCGCACGCGAGTTGTCAATCACAAAGATATTTTCTTCCTTCAGCAATTCTATCGCAGGTAGCTTATCAGGTAAATTTAATGGCATGAGGGTATTTACTATTTACGATTTAACGATTTACGATTGCCATTCGGCAAATTCTTTGCAAAAATAACGATTTCACCACAGAGTAGCACAGAGTTTCACAGAGAAATATGTTCAAAAGAGATAAAACTCTGTGAAACTCAGTACTACTCTGTGATGAACTTATTCGAAGTAGAAAGTCAATACGATCATCCGGGACTTTACTTTATCCAGAGATTCGGTAAACTTCATCAATGATTTATCAGTAAGATCAGGGCGCTTTTTCTCCAGCAGATTGGCTAATCCGAAGCAGAATTTCAACTCCGGTATCAGCTTAAAGAAAGGAAGATATAAGTCACATCCAAGGCCGACTTCGATATAACAATCAAAAGGCTTCACCAACAACGGACGTGCATTTTTTACACTCAAATCAAAGGTAGGGCTAAGGCCAAGCATCGCATAAGGACGATAGTTATTGAACCGTTCGGCGCTGAATTTCATATCAATAGGGAATGCAAGGTAAGCCGATTTTACATTTTGAGAAACCGTTTCACCACTTGTCTGTTCACGGAACACCACTCTTTTATCACCAAAATGAAGCGTAGGAATCAGGCGGAGCGCCATGTATTTATTCAAATATAATTCTCCTAATACACCTACTGAAAATCCAGGAGAATATTCGGGTACATCGGCAAACCAAACCTGTCCGTCTTCGGTGACATAACCATTGTTTACAAACTTAAGATCCTGCATATGGATACCTGCCAGAAAACCATAATGCCAGATCCGCTGGTCGATATACGGGCGGTTCTGTACCTTACGCTTCTGGGCAGAGGCACCTGCCACCAACAGCGAAACAATGAGAAGTAATACGATTCGTTTCACAATAATAAAAACGATTTTATAGTTAAATTATTGTTTCGCTTATTTAGAAGCGGTACAAATTAAAGGATTTTAATCAAGATTGAGATCAACTAATGAATAAAACGTGTATTTTTGCCCAATAAATTAGTACTAATAATTTAAATTTTAAAGAAAATGGCTTACGTAATTAGTGACGATTGTATTGCTTGCGGAACTTGTATTGACGAGTGTCCGGTAGAAGCTATCTCTGAAGGCGATATCTACTCTATTAACCCGGATGTATGTACAGACTGTGGCACTTGTGCTGATGTTTGTCCTTCTGAAGCAATTCACCCGGCTGAATAATACAATCAGACAAAAGAACCGTGAAAGCTGCTTTCCATCTCAGGAAAGCAGCTTTTTTTATTGATACGCACATCCGCAAAAGAAAAAAGAATCACCAGCTAAGTGTTTTCCTCCCATCCGCTGTTTTATCTATATAGAGAACCTTTTATTACCTAATAACATCAATATCATGAGAAAATTACTACTACTCTCATTACTCCTTTCTTCTTCTGTCTGTGCCCAACGAGCAGACAATTACAAGCCCGATAATAAAAATGTGGTTTTCACTGAGACAAACCTTCCTATCGTGTTTATCAACACACAAGGACAAATGATTGATCGGGAAAACCGGATTACTGCCAAAATGAAAATAATAGATAACGGAGAAGGTGAACTTAATTACATGGATACCATTGCTCACCCAGATCAGAAAGCAGACTATACCGGGTATATAGATTTAAAATATCGTGGCAACTCTTCTTTTACCAACTCCGACAAGAAACCATATGCCATCCGCGCATTAGACAAACCTTTGGAAGATGGCGGCAAAAAGCAAAAAGTCTCTATGCTTGGCATGGGTAAAGATAATGACTGGGCACTATTGGCGCCATATGCGGACAAAAGTATGATCAGAGACGTGCTTGCCTTCACCCTGGCAAGACCTTTCTTTGAATATGTACCTACCGGAAAATACTGTGAAATGATCATGGATGGTACTTATTACGGAGTGTTTATTTTATCTGAAAGAGTAAGGAAGGGTAAATTTCGTTTAGATCTGCCGGATCCGGGTGATAGTGATGATGCTCTGACGGGAGGCTACCACATGGAGGTAGACAGGGATGACGAACCAGTCTATTACTCTAAGCATACTCCGGTCAATTCAAAAGGAACTCCTATTTATGGAAAGAAAATCTCTTTCCAATATAAAAACATGGATCAGGATGAGTTTAGTAATGCACAATTAAACTACATCCATGGATACATTGACGCTTTTGAAAACAGTCTGGCTGCCACCGATTATAAGAATCCGGAAACCGGATACAGAAAATATATCGACGTCACATCTTTTATAGATTATATGCTGTCAACAGAATTTTGCCACAACGTAGATGGTTATCGCCTGAGTACTAACCTATATAAATACAGAGACAGCAAAGACTCTAAATTCAAAACATCTTTGTGGGATATGAATTTAGGGTTTGGTAATGCAGACTATAGTGAAGGCTGGAGATCGGATACATGGGCATATAACTTCAATGATGTATCACCGGGTGACAATCAGTTAGTCCCGTTCTGGTGGTATAAGTTACTCAAAGACGATTCTTTTATGAAAGAGGTAAAAGAACGTTGGGAGCTGTATCGTGAAACGAGCTATTCTGACGAACACATCGAACAAACCATTGATTCATTGACCACTTTATTAAATGCTAAAGGAGCACAAGGACGCAATTCACAAGCCTGGCCAAGGTGGGGAAGATACGTATGGCCCAACAAGTACGTAGCAAAATCTTATGATGATGAAATATCTTATCTGAAAAGCTGGATCAACGAACGGCTGATTTTCATGGACAGAGCTTTGCTTGGGAAAGAACCCGAAACGCCGGAATATACCCAGCTGGTTGTTAGTTCAGGATTCAATGAAGATGTTATAGCAGAGGCACTTCCTGCCGTCAGCCATTCTACAACTTCTCTTGATAATCAGGGTTGGATTTATTATGCTTCAGCAGTTCAGGAACAGGGATCATTGCCAACTGACGGTGCTATTATTTCCAATACCGGTGTCAAATACCAGCTTGCTGCATATGACAAGAAAAATGCTGCCGTATTAAAAGAAGAGACTGTAGTAACCTTACATTTTGAGGATACTCCACAAACTGAAGCCCTGCATCTCCTATCAACCTGTACAGACGGTAGTTCCTTAATAGACGTAACCGTATATTATACAGATGCTACTCATTCCAATACCCAGACTATTTCGGTAGGCGACTGGTTCAGTGATGATCCCACAGGCAAGGCTGTATACAATCTGGACAGAATTGCCCTGACCGGTGACAAACTGGACGGACGTCGTAAATTCTGTATGTTTGAACATAAAATAGCTACTAACAAAAGTAAAGTAATAGCATCTTTGAAAATCGAAAATGCAGGAAACGGGCATCCCAGTATATTTGCCGTCACAAAAGAAGGGAAAGAGTCAGGTGGAATTGTGGGAATTGGCAATATCTCCTGCGGTAATGCTGCAAGTGTATATCCCAACCCTATCACCAACGGTGAGACATTAACCATTGAAACAATCTCAGGCTCATCTATCCGATTGATTACAATACAAGGAGCTACCCTAATACAGTTAGAAGCAACAGATAATGTTACAAAATTGCCAGTCAATAACCTTTCTCAAGGTATATATCTATTAACCATCACCAATAATACAGGTAAACAGACCTTCAAAATAATAGTGAAATAAGCCCCGTTCATCCTGAATGATCAAATAAAAATAACCTGTATCAATCCAGAATCCAATGTTCTGTATCGATACAGGTTACTCTATCTTTTGTACTTGTCAACCGAATGATAAACATCCGGAATCACCTATTATTTCAGTTTAGCCAATGCTTCTTTAATACGACGAATAGATTCAACTATATTTTCGTCACTTGTGGCATAACTCATACGAATACACTCAGGAGCGCCAAAAGAAGCACCACCTACACAAGCTACATGAGCAACTTCCAATAAGTACATAGCCAAGTCATCAGAATCAGCAATAGTACGTTCGCCATCCGATTTGCCAAAGAAGTAGTCACATTTCGGGAATAAGTAAAAAGCTCCCTCAGGAACATTCACTTCAAAGCCCGGAACTTCTTTCGCTAACCTCACAATAAGGTCACGACGACGTTCGAATGCTTTACGCATCTCTTCTACCGGAGCCTGAGAACCTGTATAAGCAGCTTCTGCAGCCTTCTGAGATACAGAACAAGGTCCTGATGTATATTGTCCCTGCAGTTTATTGCAGGCTTTCACAAGCCATTCCGGTCCGGCTATAAAACCGATTCTCCATCCTGTCATTGCATAAGCTTTTGATACACCATTTACGATTACGGTACGTTCCTTCATCTCAGGGAACTGAGCAATACTCTGATGTTTGCCAATATAATTGATATGTTCGTAGATTTCGTCAGCAATAACAATTACCTGCGGATGTTTAGCCAATACAGCAGCCAATCCGGCAAGTTCTTCCTTGCTATAAACCGAACCTGTAGGGTTAGACGGTGAGCAAAGAATCAAAGCTTTGGTCTTCGGAGTAATAGCCGCTTCAAGCTGTGCAGGAGTAATCTTGAAATCCTGCTCTATACCGGCAGTAACGATAACCGGAGTACCTTCAGCCAACTTCACCATCTCAGGATAGCTAACCCAATAAGGAGCAGGTACAATCACCTCATCACCCGGATTTACCAATACAAGAACCGCATTACACACAGATTGTTTTGCACCATTAGCACAAGATATCTGAGCGGCTGTATATTCCAGACCATTCTCTTTCTTCAACTTCTCTACAATAGCGTTACGCAATGCCGGATAACCCGGAACAGGAGAATAACGTGAGAAATTATCATCTACAGCTTTCTTTGCAGCTTCTTTGATATGATCGGGAGTATTGAAATCGGGTTCTCCCACACTCAGATTAATTACATCAACGCCTTGTGCTTTGAGTTCGTTACTCTTCTGCGACATAGCAAGTGTTGCCGACGGCGACAAGCTGTTCAAACGGTCTGATAACTGATTCATTTTGTATCTATTTTATTATTGTTGATTGAAAATCGCTGCAAAATAAGCTAAAATATTTGATATATGAAAGCAAATTCCCATTTTACTTGTTAAAATGCAGCGTATGCCCCATACGTTCTTTCTTTGTTTTCAAATATCGTTCATTGTAAGGATTAGGAACTGTTTCAATAGGCACATTTTCTACTATTTCAAGCCCATACGCTTCAAGCCCCACACGCTTAATGGGATTATTGGTCATCAGACGCATTTTATGAACACCCAGTTCACGCAAAATATGCGCACCCACACCATAATCACGTTCATCGGGATCAAATCCAAGATGAATATTAGCATCTACCGTATCATACCCTTCTTCCTGAAGTTTGTAAGCTTCCATCTTATGCATCAATCCAATGCCTCGTCCTTCCTGATTCATATAAACAACTACTCCTTTTCCGGCAGCATCAATCATCTCCAGAGCTTTATGCAACTGTTCTCCACAGTCACAGCGACAAGAACCAAAAATATCTCCTGTCATGCAGGATGAATGTACACGTACAAGAATAGGTTCATCTTCGCTCCAGGTGCCTTTAAAGATGGCAACATGTTCCATTCCGTTTGATTTCTGTCGGAAAGGAATCAGGCGGAAATTTCCATATTGAGTAGGCATATTAACTTCTACCCCTTTCTCCACAAGCGATTCCATGTGCACACGATAAGCTATCAGATCTTTAATAGATATGATCTTGAGTCCGAATCGCTTAGCCACTTCCATCAACTGCGGTAAGCGTGCCATAGTGCCGTCTTCATTGATAATCTCAATCAGCGCAGCAGCAGGATAAAGCCCTGCCAACTTAGCAAGATCCACACTTGCTTCCGTATGTCCGGCACGGCGAAGCACACCACGCGAACGGGCACGCAACGGATTGACATGTCCCGGACGACCAAGATCGGTAGGCTTGGTATTAGGATCGGCCAACGCACGAATCGTAGCAGCACGATCATGCATAGATACTCCTGTAGTACACCCCGGCAACAAATCAACAGTCACAGTGAAAGGAGTCTCATAAATAGAAGTATTGGCAGTAACCTGCATATCCAACTCCAGTTCTGCACAACGCTCTTCTGTTATAGGTGCACATAACACACCACGTCCGTGCGTCATCATGAAATTTACTTTCTCCGGAGTTATCTTTTCGGCTGCGATGATAAAATCACCCTCATTTTCACGATCCTCATCGTCTACTACGATTACGAAATTACCTTCTTTAAAGTCGGCAATAGCCTCATCAATCGTATTCAATCTTATTTCTTCCATACTATATCATGCTATAAATTATTATTCTCATTAATTATAAACTGAACACTTTCATTGTTCTTTATAATCCGTTCTATATCCCGGGCAAGGCGTATACGGAAAATCCAGATACGGAAGTAGAAAAACAATCCTATCGGAACAATGATTCCTGCCAACAGATTCAACCAATAAACGTGGAACGGACGTACGTGCGCCGTTACAGGTATCACCGGATAGTTATTCAAAGCGGTCAACAAAGTGAAGGACTTAGAATTTGATAATTCTTCAACCAACGTTTCAAGGTGTTCATTGATAACTTTTATATCATCATCGTCACCAGTAGTCATCCAAAGCTTAAAATAATTAGGTGCCTTTTTCAACTGACGCTTACTTATATAAGTACGACACTCTGCCGTAAGAGCTGTCAACTCAGATGAAATCCGCGTATAATCCGGGTCGTGAATGATCACCTCCTTCTTGAATAAGTGCCGTACGCTGCGAATTCCCACAATACGCTTGAACCACGCAACGTAAGCATCGCCATTCAGCACAACAGAGTCATTATTGGATTTGTAGGTAAGAAAAGCCCCAAGCGGAGCCAAAATAGAGGAACTGAGCCACATCCCCATCCATACAACCCACTTCCCGTCACGTGCCATCTTGAACCCGCTATTATCTATCACATAATAAATAATAAACACCAATACGGATACAATGACAGGCATACCCAGCCCACCTTTACGAATAATACCTCCAAGGGGTGCACCAATGAAAAAGAACAGCAGGCAGGAGAGAGAAATTGTGATCTTCTTATGCCATTCGGTCCTGTGTCTGCGTATCTGGTAATCATTCCCATCCATCGTGTAGGTCTTAAAGCTGTAATCTCCCTGCAAGCTTTCAGCACGGCTGGTAGCCGAAGAAAGGATTTTTTGCTTCTGCATCAAAGTAGCAGCTTCAAAGAGACTGTCCACATTGTATAAGCTCATATTGGCCCTTTCTATTTTAAGTGTATCCTCTCTGGAAAGCCCCGTCGGCCGACTGTAAACGCCACCGATAGCTTCCTTATAATACTGTCGCCCGATACTGTCGCCCACATATTTCATGGAGTCAATAGAAGCCTGCAACGTCTGCATACTTTTGGTGGTCGCCTGATTACTCATGATACTTGCATCGGCCATATTAAAATCCGAATCAAATTCAATAATCGTATGTTTTTCCCGGAAAGATTCACGCCGATAAGGTACGTTTTGTGCCTTTACATTCTGACTCTTCAGATTTTCAAACAGTTCTCCACTATAAAGATGCAGGTGTAGATGTTGCTTGTCGGCAGTCATTTCCATACGTCCCGAATCCGCATAAATGATATGTGCATTCTCTGCTCCGTCTTTAAAATTATAGATCAACACATCATACAACATACCGGTTTTACGATCCTTCTTACCTACTTTAAGATTATAATCGGGAATTTCCGAATAGAAGACACCCTCCGGAATATCCAGTTCCGGTGACTTCTGTTTCATCGAAATCAACAACGTTCCCAACTTTCCCTGGGCAATAGGACCAATAACATTCTGAAAATAAAAGGAAATACCGCAAATAATACAGACAAGTATAATGAGAGGACGCATAATCTTAAGCAAAGAAATGCCCGCCGCTTTCATGGCGAGCAATTCATAACGTTCTCCAAAATTTCCGAAAGTAATAAGTGATGCCAATAGTACGGCCAGTGGAAGCGACAAAGGCACCAAAGTCAATGCCGAATAGAAGAAGAACTGAGCCATCACACTCATCTCCAACCCTTTTCCGACAAGCTCATCTACATATCTCCACAGGAACTGCATCATGAAGATGAAGAGACAGATGAAGAATGTGCCGACAAAGAGTAACAAAAAACTCTTTACAATAAATATATCTAATTTTTTTATGCGTAGCATCTTACTATTCGTTTCGTACGATTGAGATGCAAAATTAGCACAAAAAAAGGAGTGCAGAAAGTTTTTAGTTGAAAGTTAACTAAAAACCACAAGTTCTTCTCAATTTATTTACCTGAGACTCCCACAGTTCCTTCATATCATCTACCTCATCAGGTTCGGCAAAATCAACGATCTCCAACACAAAATCTCCTGTAAGTTCATTATAATTCATTTTTATCTCAAAATAATCCCGCTCGTTCTCGTCATCCAGCCAGCGGAAACGTATAAAAGAATAAGCACGTATAGCTATAATTTCAGCGTCTCGTTGTTCTGTTTTTCCCCAATGAAACTCCACAATTTTATCATTTGATACAACTTTGTCCGCAAACCAGTCCTCCAGACCGGTCGGTGTGCTGATTGCCGACCAAAGAATATTTTTAGAGGTCGCATTCAGAAGATATTCTAAACGAATTTTCTCTCTTTTCATAGTTACATTTACTTAATTTGTGTGTGCCAAGATAAATACTTTTTTCTAATTACACAGTATAAATCAAACACTTTATTTCTTTATGCTTTCATTTCTCAGTCCCAATGTATCTATTTATCGCAGAT
This sequence comes from Bacteroides sp. HPS0048, assembly GCF_964240755.1. Taxonomy (NCBI): domain Bacteria; kingdom Pseudomonadati; phylum Bacteroidota; class Bacteroidia; order Bacteroidales; family Bacteroidaceae; genus Bacteroides; species Bacteroides sp. HPS0048. The sequence continues at coordinate 61,672 of NZ_CAXSVC010000011.1, forward strand.
TACACATGGGTTTCTAATAGAAAAAACAGAAAAAAACGACAAATGTTTTGGAGTTTTAAAAAAAGTATCTATCTTTGCACCCGCAATCGAGAAACGATGGCGGGATAGCTCAGCTGGTTAGAGCGCATGATTCATAATCATGAGGTCCCCGGTTCAATCCCGGGTCCCGCTACTAAGTCGAAAGACTTACAGATAAGACGTTTGGAGGGCTTCCACCTCTGGGCGTTTTTTCATTTTACTACAAGCCCTTCCTTTTTCATTATTAATCCACAAAGTTATTAACAAGGTTATCAACAGGTATACTATAAAGTTACCAACAAGATAATTTTCTTATATACAATAAATTAACCTCACACCGGTAGTTATATAAAAAATATCCCCGAAAGCTATTTATCTAACTTTCGGGGGAAGATTCAATTTTATTCTTTTATTCCCATTCTATGGTCGCATTGGGTTTCGGCGACATATCATAACAAACACGATTTACATTCTTCACTTCTTTCAGAATACGGTCTGTTATTTTCATCAGAATAGGCCAATCAATCGGTTCGATAGTAGCTGTCATGGCATCCACTGTATTGACAGCACGAATAATAACCGGCCAATCAAAAGAACGGGCATTATCACGTACACCGACAGATTTGAAATCGGGCACTACTGTAAAGTATTGCCATACCTTCTTATCCAATCCGGCAATTTGGAATTCCTCACGCAAAATAGCGTCGGACTCACGTACGGCTTCCAAACGATCGCGTGTGATAGCACCCAAACAACGTACACCTAAACCGGGGCCGGGAAAAGGTTGGCGATATACCATTTCATAAGGCAAGCCCAATTCCAGGCCACAGGCACGAACTTCATCCTTGAACAGTTGACGCAAAGGTTCTACAAGTTCGAATTTAAGGTCTTCGGGCAGACCGCCTACATTATGATGAGACTTCACCATTTTAGCAGTCTTCGTTCCGCTTTCCACAATATCCGGATAAATAGTACCCTGACCTAAGAAATCGATACCGTCCAGCTTACGTGCTTCCTCTTCAAATACACGGATAAACTCACCGCCGATAATCTTACGTTTTTGCTCAGGATCTTCTACGCCTGCCAGTTTATCAAGAAAACGATCTGTAACATCTACATAAATAAGATTCGCCTTCAACTGATTACTGAATACTTCAACCACATCTTCAGATTCACCCTTACGCATCAACCCATGATTCACGTGCACACATACCAAGTTATCCCCGATTGCTTTCAGAAGCAAAGCAGCCACCACAGAACTGTCAACTCCCCCCGACAAAGCCAGTAACACTTTCTTGTTGCCTACCTGACGCTTAATCAACTCTATCTGATCATTGACGAAGTTCGTCATATTCCAGTTAGCTTCAGCCTTGCAAGTATCGAAAACGAAAGATTTTACAGCAGCCTTAATAGCTTCAATATCGTCTGTAAATTCTACCAGTTTCACTGCGCAAGTCGCTTTGTCATGACCGGCAGCCATAACGGGAATCCCCATTGTATAGATATCCGGATTTACGTCAATAGCAACACCGTCAATCACATTGTTCGGTCCGCCATTGATAATAATCCCCTTTACGTTGGGTAATGCTTTCAGTTCTTCTACTGTGATGTCGTGAGGATAAATCTCACTATACACTCCTAATGCACGGATAGCGCGAGCCAATACCGTATTCTCATGACTACCTAAGTCAAGGATAACAATCATGTCCTGTTTCATCTGATTCTGTTTTTTTAAATTATGTTATTATCAGTAGTTTCTTTAGTTTCAACTTATCTGCAAATATAGATATTTCAAAAGACGCTACAATGCCTGGCTTCTCCAAAGTTTCATTTTTCCTTTTCTACTTCCACATCCGTATCGTTAATTCAATAGAGTTGAAAACCTCAGCGATACGTTATTAACAAAGTTATCAACAGGTATACTATAAAGCCGACAACAATGCAACAAACTCACAAACAACTAATTAGCATCATATCGTATACTTTTCATAATTATTAATTCACAATATATAAACAACCAGCTTCAAATAGTACCGACACACAAACGAAACATATTTGTTACTGCATCTTCAATATCCAGCAAAGAAAATGAAACATGATCCCCCTACTTTTGCGGCATATTATTAACGCATACTAACAAATATGAAACGACTCGTTAAATTAGTCTCATTGATTCTCTTATTTTTAAACATGAGCAGCAATACTTTCGCCGAAGAGAAAATAAATGTAGTCAAGCAAGGAACAATCCGCGGACGAATCATCGATGCTTCCAAACAAACACTCCCCGGAGCATCTATCTATATTGAAAACTTACGTACGGGAGTAACAAGTGACGTCAATGGATATTACACATTTTCCAATCTGAATCCAGGCACCTACACCATAAAAATCAGTTACGTCGGCTACTCACCGGTAGAGATGAAAATTACGATTCCTGCCGGAAAGACTTTGGAAAAAGATGTTGTACTCAACGAAGGATTAGAGCTACAAGAGGTAGTAGTAGGAGGCGCTTTTCAAGGACAACGCCGGGCTATTAACTCACAAAAAAACAGCCTGGGTATCACCAACGTTGTTTCTGCCGATCAGGTGGGGAAATTCCCCGACTCAAACATCGGAGACGCACTTAAACGTATCTCAGGTATTAATGTACAATATGATCAGGGCGAAGCTCGTTTCGGACAAGTTCGCGGAACCTCTGCTGATTTAAGCTCGGTCACGATCAATGGTAATCGTATTCCTTCCGCCGAAGGCGATACACGTAATGTACAGTTAGACCTTATCCCGGCGGATATGATACAAACCATTGAAGTAAATAAAGTAGTAACCCCAGATATGGATGGAGATGCCATTGGCGGATCGATCAACCTGGTTACCAAGAATTCTCCTTACAAACGTACAATCACTGCTACTGCCGGAAGCGGTTACAACTGGATCAGTGAAAAAGCCCAACTTAACCTGGGCTTCACCTATGGTGATCGTTTTTTCAACGATAAACTGGGCATTATGCTTTCTGCTTCCTATCAAAATGCTCCCTCAGGATCTGATGATGTAGAATTTATTTGGGATACAGATTCAAAAGGAACAATCTGCCTGACTGATTACCAGATTCGCCAATACTACGTAACCCGTGAGCGCCAAAGTTACTCGGCAGCATTCGACTGGGATATAAACGCAAATCATAAATTATTCTTCAAAGGAATATTCAACAATCGCAATGACTGGGAAAACCGGTATCGCCTTACTCTGAAAGACTTGAACAAAGACGTTAATAAGAAGAAAGAAGGCGCAGTTGCCGACAACAAGGCCTCTGTACGCCTACAGACAAAAGCTGGAAGTCCAAACAACCGTAATGCCCGCCTCGAGCGTCAGCGTACGATGGATTTCACTCTCGGTGGCGAACATCTTTTCGGCAAGTTATCCATGGACTGGAATGCCTCTTATGCCCGTGCCTCGGAAGAGCGTCCCAACGAACGTTACCTGGGATATGAACTAAAGAAACAGAATTTCGACATAGACCTGAGCGATATAAGAAGACCCTATGCTTCAGCACAAGCCGGATCGACACTTATACTTAATAATGATTTCTCCCTGCAAGAACTTACAGAACAACAGGAAGATATTGTAGAGAAAGATCTTAAGTTTTCAATGAATTTCAAACTACCATTAGTGAAAGGATTCTATAGTAATCAGTTGCGATTCGGAGCCAAAGTAGTAGACAAGAGTAAAGACAAAGATCTGGAGTTTTATGATTATGAGCCAGTGGACGAAAAGGCTTTTAATTCAAATAGTTTTTCCAATACCAGCGAACAAAACAGAAATGGATATATGCCCGGGGAAAAATACAAAGCAGGGACATTTATCAGCAAAGAATATGTGGGAGGGCTCGACCTGAACAACAGTAGCCTGTTTAATAAAACAGAAAATCTGGAAGAGCTGGCAGGCGAATACAAAGCACGTGAAACAGTTACAGCCGGCTACCTTCGTTTCGACCAGAACTTCGGTAAAAAACTTAGTGCAATGGTAGGTCTGCGTCTTGAAAATACCCACTTGAAATACAACGGGCGCAAACTGACACTGAACGACGATGGCGATCCGGAATCATTGACTGTTACCCCGGATGTAAAAGACAGCTACCTGAATATTTTACCTTCCGTCTTATTGAAGTACAACGTCAATGAAGATTTCAAGATTCGCGGTTCATTCACTGAAACACTTTCACGCCCTAAATACTCAGCATTGATACCGAATGTAAATATCAACAACAAAGACAACGAATTGACACTTGGTAACCCGGAATTAAAACCGACCACTTCGTTCAACTTCGATCTGAGTGCAGATTATTATTTCAAAAGTGTAGGACTTGTTAGTATTGGTATATATTACAAAGACATCAATGACTTCATCGTAACCCAGACAGTCAGAGGATATGAGTATGAAGGCAATTCTTATGATAAATTCATGCAACCCCGCAATGCAGGAGATGCCAATTTGTTAGGTGTAGAAGTAGGCTACCAACGGGATTTCGGTTTCATCGCTCCCACCTTAAAGTGTGTTGGATTTTACGGAACCTATACCTATACACATAGCAAGGTGAACAACTTCAACTTCACCGGACGTGAAAACGAAAAAGACCTGAAACTGCCCGGATCACCGGAACATACAGCCAATGCGTCTCTCTACTTTGAAAAAGGAGGACTTAACGTACGCTTATCTTACAATTTCGCATCTGATTTTATTGATGAAATGGGTGAAAGCGCTTTCTACGACCGTTATTATGACAAAGTAAACTACATGGATGTAAACGCCAGTTATACTTTTGGTAAAAAGCTTCGGACGACCTTTTATGCCGAGGCTAACAATCTGCTAAACCAACCTCTGCGTTATTACCAGGGAATATCAGAACGCACCATGCAATCAGAACATTATGGCGTAAAGGTAAATGCAGGAGTCAAAATCAATTTCTAAATCTCTATAAAAAGACGCAAAACAAGTATCTATTAATAATCAATAAGAAACAATTTATAAAATGAAAACAAAAAGCCTTCTCGTTCTTCTGTTTATCACAATCTGTACAATAGGATATGCACAAAAGAGCGACTATTCCATCTTCGATAAAAAATTCAATTTCTATATTGCCAATGATCTGGGACGAAACGGATATTATGACCAAAAGCCAATTGCCGAACTAATGGGAACAATGGCAGAAGAAATCGGTCCTGAGTTCGTAGTTGCCACCGGAGATATTCACCATTTCGAAGGTGTACGCAGCGTCAATGACCCTCTATGGATGACAAATTACGAATTAATCTACTCGCATCCGGAGTTAATGATCGACTGGTTTCCTGTATTGGGAAATCATGAATATCGCGGTAATACCCAAGCCGTACTTGAATATAGTAATATAAGCCGCCGCTGGTCCATGCCTGCCCGCTACTACACCAAGGTATTCAATGAAGAAGGTACAACCGTCCGCGTCGTTTGGTTGGATACTGCCCCCATCATTAATAAATACCGCAATGAAAAAGAGACTTATCCGGATGCCTGCAAGCAAAACAGAGAAAAACAGCTCGCTTGGGTAGACTCAGTACTGACCGCAAGCAAAGAAGACTGGGTAGTTGTAGTAGGACACCACCCTATCTACGCTGAAACTCCCAAAGATACCAGTGAACGAGACGACCTGCAGAAATATCTGGATCCCATCCTGAGAAAACATCATGTAGATATGTATATCTGCGGGCACATTCATAACTTCCAGCATATCCGCGTATCAGGAAGCGATATTGACTACGTTGTCAATTCTTCCGGCTCACTGGCACGTAAAGTAAAGCCGATCGGAGGAACACTGTTCTGTAGCCCGGAACCTGGTTTTTCAGTCTGTTCTATTGATAAAAAAGAATTCAACCTGCGCATGATCGATAAAAAGGGAAACGTACTTCATACAATAACCCGAAAGAAATAAATTCTACTCTTATAAAAACACACAACTCAAGGGTACTCCATTCGTGATGAAAGGAGTACTCTTTTTATTTAAACTCAATTATAGGAAATTCAAAAATAACCATTATCTTTGCGCCTCAAACAAGAGAATCCTTCTTTTTTTCTCCCTGCCCCACTCTTAATCCACAAAGTTATGAACAATGTTATCAACAGGTGGATGCCAAAGTTATCAACAAGTTAATACCCTTATTATCAAACGAATGTAATCTTCACACATCATTTATCATAATTACATATTCACAGACCTACAAACAGATTCATACCACTGCCCTTTCAAATACCTGGTAATTTTAAAAGAGCTAAAAATCTTTTCCAATTGAGATATTATCAATCAAAACACAAAAACTCTTCAATATATCCCTACACATTCCAAATAAAAATAATATTAATATTTATTATTTTACTATTTTTGCAATATCATTCGATATTTAAGCAAATAAACAATATATAGCATAAACATTAATATAAAATCGTCATGTTTGGAAAAAAGAAAGATGAAAGAAATTCCCAAATACAGTCTGAGCCCCTGAAACTGACAACTATAGCTATGGGGACAGTTATAAAAGGAACAGTTGATGTAGAGGGAAGTTTAAGAGTAGATGGTACTATAGAAGGAAATGTTTCCTGTCATAAAACCATGATATTGGGTCCACAAGGAACAATCATAGGAAATGTAACCTCTGTTTCTGCAATATTACATGGTATCCTGAAAGGAGATATACATACGGAAGAGGAATTAGTGCTGAAGTCAGGATGTTCAATGAAAGGAGATATTTACACTTGCAAGTTAGAAATAGAACCGAAAGCACTCTTTAACGGTGCTTGTAAAACAATGGAAGAAAATATACAGCCACAAGGACAATCACCTGAATAATCCCAGATCAATCTGACTTTATAATCATAAGATCCCGGAAGCGTCCTCAAAGCTAACCATTTTTGAAAGCAAATATAACGGAAGAAGTGCGTATCACTCGAATGACAACATAGATATATTTCTTATTATATAAGTTAAAATACTAAATCAGTTCAATGCAACATTTCCATATTTGTATGATTACATTATAAATATCCCAAAACAAAAAATGAGTCAGAAATCTTCATCAGTTTTGGGATATTTCTGTCAGGTAAAATCCGGATTCCGAGATTATCAATACTTTTCTACTTCGGTACCCAGCCACCGTGGCATTCGAGATTTACCATAAAAATAATAGAATAGTAATCCTATCCAACTAGTAAGCACAATCAAGACTATAGCAATTAATCTTTTTTCTGCCGCAGCATGAATACGCCATATTTCCAATGCGGCCTTAATTGTCAGCACCAGACCTACAACCCATATAACAAATCCAATCATAACTTATTAATATATAACATATTACTATTCACAGAATGATATCCAAATGAAAAATCAATCAAGTTTTTTACTTGCTTCCTTTTTTACTTCGTTATATCCTTCCTTTATTTCTTTCTTAGCTTTTTCCGCACCCTTTTTAACATCCTGCTTTGTATCTTTCCAAGCATCTTTTACGGCATCAGCACCGTCTTCAACTTTGTCAGATACTTTATCTGCTGCATCATTAACATTTTCTTTCACTTTTTCAACCTGTTGTTGCATTTTATCCTGTTCTTTTTTGTTACGACAGGATGTGAGAGATAATACAGCTGTAAATACCAGAACAGCAACTAATATCTTTTTCATATATTTCCTATTTTAATTAACATAAATAAGGTTTCAATTTGAGCAAAGACCCCTATCTATAACCATTTGTAAAAATAATCCCGTATATCCTTGGCTGACACACCAGACTTCGACTTATTTTTTTGCCTCGGCAGCTTTGGTGTGCATTTTATTTTTGAGTTCATCCGCCTTTTCAGCAAGATCCAATGTCTTATCGGCAACTTTATCAGCAACAGCAACTCCGGTATCCAAAACCTTTTCTTTTCCAAGATCCAATATGTCTTCTGCCTGTCCACCTATTTTTTGAAAGGTATCACATACTTTTCTCTTCAACCTTTTTGCTTTTGAAGTGCGTGAAAAACGATAAACAATCGCACCAATGACCGATCCTATTCCCAGACCAATCCAAAAATTAGAATTCTTATTTTCCATAATTAAGTTGGTTTTAAATGGTTAAAAAAATTAAAGTCCAGTTTTTTTCCTACCAGTAAATAAAGAAACTATCCATAGCAACACAACCGCCCCCACAACGGAAGTAATTAAGCTCCCCAACAGGCCAGTCGTAGCGATTCCTAATAGACCGAATACCCAGCCTCCCAGTACACCACCAATGACACCCACTAACAAATTGATGAAGAGTCCGAAACCGCCACCCCTCATGAGTTTACCGGCAATAAATCCGGCAACAATCCCAATAATAATGTACCAAAGAAAATACATAAATTAGCTTTTTAAAATTAAACACTCATTTTTAGCATTTACATGTAAACAATTCATATTTTTTCAAATTTCTTAATCACATAGGGAAACTACAGGCACAAATATCTCTTTACAGAATCTATTGTATGCAAGAATTTTCAATTACATATAATTTCCTTTCGTTCCCCTATCAGCCTACTCGTGCTAATCATTAATTTGATCCATAAATCACGACTTATACTTTTCATGGTTGTAGATTTTAATAATACAATTAAAAGTTTAGTCTTTGCAGACCAATACAGACTCAATTTGTTGCAGTTGTTCAACACACTATACCATTCCTATTTTATACAAGCATGTAATTCACAATGTAACTTTTGTTCCTGTGATATGAAAAAAACACAGTATAAAAAAAAATAGTTCGAGGTATAAAAACATAATTAACATCATTTTTTACTTTATAAAAAATTGAAGAAAAACATTAATATATTAACTTTATCCAATTTGTTTATGTAACAATATATAGCAAACAAATGTAACAAAACTGTTGTTTTTTTTATTAAAAGGGATTATTCTCTTTTTAGAAAACATTTTATTAACTAAATGCCTTAATTATGAAAAAATTATTTTTGTCGGCCATGATTGCATTGGCATCAATGGGTATGAATGCTCAAACTGTTAAAGGTGAAGGTTCTCTATTAGGGAATATTGGTTATCAGACCAACTATGAGAGATTCGGTTTAGGTGTACAAGGGCGTTATGCGATAGCCAATAAACTTCGGATTGCACCAGATGTAACCTTTTTCTTTCCTAAGGATAAAGTCACCGGATTGGATGTAAACGTAAATTTCCATTATGTATTTAACTTTAAAGAAGATGGCCAGGGATTTTCCGTTTATCCCCTCGCCGGTATCGGTATGCAAAACAACTTTTATGGAAAAAACAGTGTTGAAATAGAAGGGAAAGAGATTGAAATAGATCGAAGCAACTCTACTAAATTTGCTTTCAATCTGGGAGGAGGAATCACTCTTCCACTTTCCGAACACAGTTATTTGAATGCCGAAGCCAAATTTATGTTTGCCAAAGATGATAACGTAGTCATCATGCTGGGTTATGGATATAAATTCTAAATGCGTAATCATATAGTCAAAAATGTAACGGGAATTATCCTAAATCCTGGATAATTCCCGTTTGATATATAGACCACTCTACCATCGAGACTTACAAACAGATTCACCTCACTGCCCTTTCAGATACTTGATAGTCTTAAAAGGAATACCATCTTTATTGCATAGCCGAAGTATATAAATCTCTTGATTAAGTTCTTTCAAATTATCCCAATCGGTTATCTGCATCATATATTTTCCTTCTTTCGTATATATTTTTATAACAGAAGCATTTACAAAATCGCTATGTATTGTCTGTACCCCTGTTATATCACTCTCCAAGGTTATAATAACCTCATCTTCGCCATACTCATTGTAAACATGAAGCCAAACCCATGCACAATCAAATGTATTAATACCACTTCGGCGCACATGGGCAACAAAGGGTTCTTCAATCGTTTGTATTTCCAAAAAAGGTGAATATTCCTCTCTAACTCCAACTTCCAAAAAATCAGAACCTACATAGCGAACCGTAAAATCAATGCTGTATGCAGTATTCGTTTCATTTACCGTTTTTATGATTTCACTATAAGATATAATGTGAGGTTTCAAATCCAACATTATATTATATGAGACTATCGCCTCTTCCCCATCAATTATGTCACGAAATACGATCCGCCCACTAATGCAATGATCTGCATCTATATCATAGAGATCTTTACTCCCAACTATAGGGATCGTAAATATATCATTTGGGGATGTAGCAATAATGAACTCTCCACCACCTTTCAAAGGCAAAGTATAAGTCCACTGCGGCTCACTAATAGGATGAACCGTGTTATTTTCAATACTAAAGTTATAACTTTCATAAGCAGAAGCAAATCCATCCTCTTCAATTCTTTCACATACAATCTTCAAGCCCGATTGTTCTTGAACCTCTCTTCCAACAGGCGATATCTCTGAAAACCGGCTATTAATCGGCAAAGATTCCGTATCGTTCTTTTGCGCAAAGAGAGTACAACTAAGACTAATTAACAGCAGCATGATAATTCGTGCTTTCATACACTTTCCTTTTTAAATTTAGTTGTTTGAATTTTAGAATTATATCATAATAAATTAAACACCAGCAAGTTTATCAGACATTCCCCCAACCTTATGATTACAAAGACATTAAGCTATGATTAGATATCCGACTACCCAACTGATATAAACACAAACTTACAAACAAATTCACATCACTGCCCTTTCAGATACTTGATAGTCTTAAAAGGAATACCATCTTTATTGCATAGCTGAAGTATATAAATCTCTTGATTAAGTTCTTTCAAATCATCCCAATCTGTAATCTGCATAATATATTTTCCTTCTTTCGTATATATTTTTATAACAGAAGCATTTACAAAATCGCTATGTATTGTTTGTACCCCTGTTATATCAGAATCACCTATCAAGTTCTTCAACGTTATGGTAATCTCATCTTCGCCATACTTATTGTAAACATGAAGCCAAACCCATGCATAATTAAAAGCATTAATACTACTTCGATGCACATGGGCAACAAGGGGTTCTTCAATCGTTTGCATTATCAAAGAAGGCGAATATTCCTCTCTAACTCCAACTCTCAAAAAATCAGAACCTACATAGCGAACCGTAAAATCAATACTGTATGCAGTATTCGTTTCATTTACCGTTTTTATGATTTCACTATAAGATATAATGCGAGGTTTCAAATCCAACATTATATTATATGAGACTATCGACTCTTCCCCATCAATTATGCCACGAAATACGATCCGCCCACTAATGCAATGATCTGCATCTATATCGTATTCATCTTTATTCTCAACTACGGGGATCGTAAATATATCATTTGGGGATGTAGCAATGATGGACTCTCCACCACCTTTCAGAAGCAAAGTATAAGTCCACTGCGGCTCACTAATAGAATGAACCGTGTTATTCTCAATGCTAAAGCTATAACTTTCATAAGCAGAAGCGAATCCATCCTCTTCAATTCTTTCACATACAATCTCCAAGCCCGATTGTTCTTGAATCTCTCTTCCAATAGGCGACATCTCTGAAAGCTGGCTATTAATCGGCAAAGATTCTGTATCGTTCTTTTGCGCAAAGAGAGTACAACTAAGACTAATTAACAGCAGCATGATAATTCGTGCTTTCATACACTATTTCCTCTTTTAAAAATTTAGTACTGGAAAAAAACGGTCGATCCCCCACATCCATTCACTTTTTGTCATCATCTTCCATGTATCACAAATATAATTGTTTTTTCTCATTCTTTCACCTTTTTAGCTCAAAACGTATAGCTGTATGTACTATTCTTTCTAAAATGACATCTGCAAACATTTAATACATTGATTGAAAACATTTATAATTAAAGAGTCACTGAAAAGAATATTCTTCTCCCAATGACTCTCCGTTCATATAAATCCTCCCTCAAGAACTTTATAAGAACTTATTTTATGAATTTCATATTATAGGATTTACCATCTTCGTCTGCAACCTGTAAGCCGTAAACGCCTTTACCTAATGAGTTAATATCAATATTATTATCAAGAACTTTACCTTCTTGTACTACCATCGAGGAATTCAAGTCCAAGACTTTATAATCTGTTATCAACTTATTGATATTTCTCTTACGGCTATTTCTCAATTCTAAAGATATAACATTTTTATCTACGCGTGAGCTTAAAGTATACGTTGCCGGCACTAATGGGGACACAAGCAATTGTTCACTAATAGTTTCTCCATTCTTGTTCATCGCACGCAATCTAAAAGTTGTACTATACTCTTTATCAACCGATGCAATGAAATAACCAGCTCTTATATCCTCAACATAGAAAGTAAATGGCACTGGAGATCCTTCTTCCAACTGTTCTACCATGATACTTTCAGTTCCTTCCACATTCTGAAATGCAATTTTCACATCAGCATAATAATCATCATCCGAAGCTCTAGTTTGTGGCATTACTTTAGAGAATGCCAGTTGGGGCTTCTGAGGAAGATAGTCCAGAAGGAAATAACGAGCAAACGTGTATATGCCGGGAGGTATGGGAAGAGATTGGTCATAATAATAGTCTTCGTCCAGATGAGCTAATTTACAACGCAAATATCCATCACTTGACCGAATATAATCTAATGCTTTTACGGGATCTATTTCGGAAGTAGAAAACTTTATTTCAGGAAGCATCACATTTGCTGTTTTCACGATGTCCCATGTTCCATCTTTACGCAAGATAGAAATACTCCATCCCAACAATGTATGTTGGGAACTCATATTTAATTCAGGATAGGTCATAAATTGGCGTACATAGTCATAGACTTCGTCACTAGATGATCGCTTCATCTCATTTAGATAGTTATAGGAAACTATTGAATTTACACTTCTATTTTTCAAACTTTTATCAAAAGACAACTCTTTTCCGTATGCTTTTACTTTATCCGTAGAAGTAGAGGTTGCGTTGCCCTGTCCACCACCTCCACCTCCGACAGCAATATCTGTATACCAATCCATAGCTCTCAAAAAAGGTTTGAACCATTTACCAATATTACGTATAGAAGTTCCTCGTGGTAAATCCGGCTGCATCAATCTTGTTTCAGTATTTGCTTCATCAGCTTTGAAAAAAGACAAAGACCTTCCATTCTCAAACATAGAGGGAGAATACAAGCCATATGAATCTCCATAAGAAAACTCGATGATTGCATTACCTGATGTGGCTCGATTATAGGCACCTACCAGATCATATTCTTGTGAAAATATATCAAAATCAGGCGACAAAACCAACTCGTCATAACGAACAAAAGATCCTTTTTCCAATTGAATAACCTTATTTATATTATCACCACGAGGTGTGAAGCAAAATCCAAAAGTCTTACAAAGTTCACGTAACACAACCGTTACAAAGTCATACTTATCTTCTACTACAGAATCCAGTGAATAGGAAAAAATATCATTATCACTAAAAGTGATTACTCCATCAGGGTTGTTAAAATAACTACGTGCAACATTCATTCCCGTAAGCCCATTATCTCTAAATCTATACTTCGTTGTAGGTCTCACAACTCGTTCAATATAAGGATAACCACCTGGAGCCATATTGCAAGAATCAAAACAAAGAGCTGTGTTAGCTATCACATTGTTCCCTCGTAATCTTCCAAATCGAGCATTCACTTTAAGTGGTAATGCCGTAGGCATTTGTTCCTCTAAAAGCCGACAAGCATATTCAAAAGCACTTTTTCTTTCTAAGTTTTGCTCCCATTCTTCACCTTCATACAGAACTTGAATAACCGTCCCACCCACAACTTCACGTACCATAGGCTTAGGTAAAGTTTCTCTACGGAAAAAATCAGCACCAAAACTTATAGTTTCAAATCCATCTTCTTGCGCATAAGAGAAAGTAGCCAATCCAAGCACAAATAATAATAGTAGTAATTTCTTCATAACTCGTGTTTTTATAAATTATACATCATTAATTCTTTATCATTTTGAATGTAAGTTTCTTTTCCGAAGATTGATCTTTGTATGAAACAAAATAGATACCTTCTACCAAGTTTGAAACATCAATATTATTCATCGGCATCCCTACATACTTCACCAGCCTTCCTTTAGAATCATATATAGACACAGGAAAAATAGCATCCATACCATCGTACACATATAATACATCCCTTACAGGATTTGGATAAAATGGAATACTTTCTACTTTAACAGCCGGTATAGATGTAGCTACTTTGGAATTCCACAAAGTATCTTTCCCTGTTACTACTCCACTAAAATTGACAGCAGAAAATACAAAATAACGATCACCATCATAAAATTCTAAAAGTCCAATCCCTTTTTCAGCATCTATAACAGGCTCAAAATAAGTTATTAACGTCACATAAGTATATTTATCTTTTTCTATACTAGCAATATCTTCTGCTCTACATGAATTAACCTGTAAAGTCATACATCCATCGTCATAAATATTCCATTGCTCATCATAGTTACTCCATGTAACATCCAATACTTTTACTTTGGGGATAGAAGGAAGCAGATTTATATAAAACTCCTTATCAAGTTGTATTTTTCGTCCTTGATACTCTCCCTCAAAAGTAACTTTTCCTTTGAAGTAAGTGGAGCTATCATTCTGGACTGTATATCTTCTATACTCGGGTTTGGAATTTTCATACGGTGACGAATCTATCATAATTCCATAATCTATAGAAGTAGCATTCTTCACAGTCACGTAATTTCCTTGCTTTGCTTCAACACCAAAATTCCATTTACAAACATCAGGAATTACACGCCTTCCTGTCTTATCCACCACATGAAAAGCACAACTGTCATTAAGCAATAAAGCACCATATTTATCCAAAGAGCTAACACTCGGTTTTATCACAGTTCCCGAAAGGATATACTCAGCCTGTGCATAAATATCGCAAGAATAAGTAAAAACTAATATAAGAGCAAGCAGCATTCTCATTTACATATTTTTTTTGTTATTTTTTCCCCGTTTACATACGTTATCATTATGATATACATTCCTTTCGGCAAACGTTCGACATCTTCATAATTTCGCGTTTGAAGAATAATTCTCCCTTGTATATCTCTTACTTCCACCTGCACAATATTTGGATCTGCCACTTTCTCTTTTATTTGAGTAGAATCATCTAACGAATTCAGCTGACTTGGAATTTCAACAGTATAATACGCTTTTCCTACTTCATTATTTAATACCAAATCAACCCAAACTCTTCCATCTACATGGATGTGTTCGTAGTGAAGATGAACAATATATGGTATTTCAAAAGTATGAGTATTCATAAAAACTCCAAACTCTTCAGACTGTTCTGTGTAAAGATAATCAGCCCCACTATAAATCACCGTTAAATCAAGACTATAAAATGATGATCCAGGAACCCGAGTTATAGCGTCTACTTTCACCGATATAAAAGTCGGTTTGGTAGCAAGATATATATAAAATACCTTAGACATTTTCGTCCCATTAACAGTAGCATTCAAGCTTATTTTACCCTTAATGTCACCATTAATATTTTTATAATATTTAGTCAAATCATCTACCTTATCTATACTAAACTCCGAAGAATTTCCTACTTTAATAGAATCAAACACCATCTCGTTATTCAGTAATTCATACTTCCACGAATAATCCGTAATATTCCCGGAAGTTGTTTCTGCATGAAAACTATAACCTTGAAAAGCGGAAGCCATCCCGGTAGCATTAATATCTTTTGCCATTATCTTCAAGCTGTTTTCAGGTTCTTTCCAACCAATTTCCTTAAGAACTTCCAATGTCTTTTCATCGATTTGTTGATTCTTATCTCCGATTCTTATATTATATGACATCAAATCACCTTTCGTATCAAAATAGCTCAAATAGTTATAGCCGTGGAATTCAGATGGAGCATATAGTTTAAAACTATCATTATTAGGAGTTTTATAATATACATTATCGCCCGATACATACGAAATAAGTTCCGGACTTGTGCGTCCGTTATTTGGCATCGTATTTAAACATATATTATTAGAGTTAACAATCAGATTATCAAAAGGAGAGAAATATCTCCTTGTAGAAAAAACAACCCCCTTTGCAGGGTTATTAACAACAGAGGATCCAAATCCCAGGGACATAGCAATAGCACGCAACATTGCTGTTGTAAGATTTTTCTTATTCGTAATTTCACCGCTAAAACTATAATCCCAATCTACATCTTCGTTCACTAAAATAATAGCATCTTCCGCCAATCGTTTATTATCAGTTAAAAAGTTTATAAAAAAACTTTGAGGATACGCCTCATTCTCTCCCGGTAATAAAGTATATCTTACCTGAGCTGCGAAATCAGCAGCTTCCATTCCCATTCTTTCTTTTTCAAACTTCAGAATTATCTTTTTAGGAATATACAGTTTTTCTTCCCAAAGTTGTGCAGCAGCTTTTATAGCATACTGCATTTCTTCACTCATACCACCTCCGAACTGTACTTCAATAACTCCTCCAAAATCACTACTCAAGCGTTCTGTACGTAATAAACAAGGTTTTATAGTCTGCGTACTTACAGGAGAAGTATCCAGACGTCCTTCAAATACCAAAATTGTGTCTTGTTGAGCTACTACTAAACCCATGCTTTGCATAATCAGTAGGCATATTAAAATCAAAAAATGTTTTTTCATTTCATCAAGTATTAGTGGAAACTACATTTTATTATAATCCCTAACAGGAGCTATTTATTTTACTTCAAACACTCCGTAAATATGTCCTCCATACGAATTTGTTAGTTCTAACAAATAGACTCCGAGAGAGTAATCCTCAACAGAAATGCTATATTTCTCGGGATTATTAACCAAAAGATCATTAGAGTATATAATCTGATTAACTTTGGAAATAGTTATCGAGACATCACCTGCAAATTCCTGAAACTCGAGAGAAATAATAGAATTTTCAAGAGATGCAGTTATAGGTATAAAAGGAATGGAACGATGAGTTTCCTCTTCATTACTATCACCTTTCCAGTGACCAGAAAAAAATATTTGTCCCCATGGCGAAATAAGGTCATCGCCATTCTCATGTGCAACAACTGTGCAACTAAGACAAACTAACAATAGTAGGACAATCCGTGCTTTCATTTTCTGTTGTTTTTATGTTTCTGTTACACAAAAGTAGAGCATTGGGTTCAATGAACAAAAAATAAGGCATGGACTAAAAATTAGCACATATATATCTACAAATCAACAAAATAGATATCAAACAACTTAAAATAAGTGGACTATTTGAGTTTATCACTCTGACATTTGTGCAAAAAATCTTCTACAGATTCATCTTTTGTTAACTTTAAACGCTCCTTTAAACGCATCTTAGCTTTAAATATCGTATGATTATCTTTACTATCAAAGAGAATCTTCAATTCTCTTGTAGTAAATCCTAAAAACAGAAATGTTAAAAGTTTAATATCATGCTTTGTTAGTTGACTACATTCTCTCTTCAACTTGATTAGAGAGTTGCTATAAAGACTATTCACTAAATCAAATATTTTATCCCACTCTTCAGGAGTTAGTTTTTCTACAAGTACCTCCCCATTCTTTAGCATCTTGATCAATGTACTGACATCAATTTTACTACGCAATTTCTCATTTTCTGTGATCAATACTTTCATTTTTCGGGACAATTCTTCTACCTTACACTGTACACTTGTTTCATTCTTCTGTTGTTTATACACTCCGATTTCACTCTGATAAGAGGCTATTTGCTTATTGTTTTTTTCAATAACCTTTCTGGTTTGTATAACTTCCAATTTTACACGCCCATATCTTGCATAGAAAAAATATACTATCCCAGAAAACAAAATCACAACAATCAGATAAAGAATATGTAAGCCCCTCTTCTCTAATTTGCCCTGCAACAATTCTGTTTCAAATTCTTCCTTTTGGTATTTAACCTGAAGCTGTACCAATGCTTCTCGCTTTCTATCATTTTCAGCTATATATAATAAAGAGTCCGATCGTCCTTTCAAAATGAGAGCTTGCTCATAATCATGATCAGCTTTAGCCAATTTTGCCAAGCATTCATAAGCTTCAGAACTGGTGAATAGATTATCACTATCCAAACAAAGTTTCAAGTACTTCTCTGCATCTTGTTTTCGCCCCATCATCTGATACAAACGTCCTAATGACATATAATGAAGCACAAACATATCTTTATCAGGCTCTTCATCGAGAATCCTCAGAAAAACCTTTTCAGCCTTTAAATATTGCTTTTCAAAACAATACATCTTTCCCAATATCTTGGAACCATTGATTTTTAACCGGACAGGATTATTCGTAAGTAATTGTAAACTTGTCATAACACACTGGTAGACACTATCCATCTCTTGCTTTAAGAAAAAAGAAGTTCCCATAGTCTGATAGGCGTAGGCTACACCCAATGTATCTTTCGCCTGATAATAATAAGAAATGGCTTGACGGCAACAGTGAATAGCTTCATCATAAAGTGATTGATCGCGATTAAAAATCGACATATTTGCAAACATCAGCCCCATTATCTTATACTCTTTCGTATCCTTCAAAACTCGCCGGGCTTTCCAATAGACTTTCATTGCCCGCGTAGTTTCCCGTTTTCCATGAAGTACACGCCCGTAATAATATAATGCTTTACCATATTTACTTTTATCCTTTTTCTTCTTGAAATAATCTATGGCAAAAGTGATAGAAGAGTCAGCAGACATATCCATATAATTCTTATCGCGTGCCTGAGTCAGTAACAACACATAATCTGCACGTTCCTGACCTGACAACTTACCGGGACAAGATATTTTCCTTAATAGATTTAATGCACTATCAGGGTATACCTCCATACACTGCTCCGCTTGCTGAAGAGTTACTATGACCTCTTCTGATGCAGAGGAACAAGCAACGAAAGCTGCAATAAGAAAAGAAAAAAAGAAAATGCGATTATATTTCATTCGTAAAAATGATTAAAAGTGAAGGTCTTACGGACAGATCTTCTTCGTTACTACTGTTCCATCTGAATAGGTAATCGTCACAATATACATTCCTCTCGATAGATGATTAACAGCCTCATAATTTTCTGTTTGAAGGAGAAGCCTTCCTTGTACATCCCTTACTTCAACTTGTGAAATGCTTGATTCTGCTGTGACTTCTATGATCGGATCGGGATTCAGCTGACTCGGTATTTCTACCATATAACACGCTTTTCCCACCTTGTTTTTTAATTCTATCTCAACCCAAGCCATTCCTATCATATAAACACCTTCAAAATGTAATTTAGTAAGATAAGGTTCATAGACATAAGCACTTTCTCCAAAACTACTATTTTCCTCTGTTTTAAAAGCATAAAGAAAATCAGTACCTGTATATATTAGCGCTATATCAAGATTATAAAATCTTTTTTGAGGAATTGGAGTTATAGCTACTTTCACCGATACAAAAGTAGGTTCAGTAGCAAAATACACATAGAATGTTTCAGACTTCTTTTTCCCATCGGCAGTAGTAGCAGTCAAACTGATCTTACCCTTAATATCTGCATTAATGTTCTTATTATACTTCGTTACATCATCTATCTCGTCTATACTGAAATCAGAAGAATCTCCTGTTTTGATAGTGACAAACTCCATTTCGTTATCCAACAGTTCATACTTCCATGAATAATTCGCTATACTCCCTGAAGTGGTTTCGGCATGAAAATTATAGCTTTGAGAAGAAGAAGCAATACCCGTATCATCAATGCCTTCTGCTATTATCCTTAAATTACTTTCAGGTTCCTCCCAGCCAATTGTTCTGAGAACTCCCAATACTATCTCATCTATTTGCTGAATTTTATCTCCTGTCCTGGTATTGTATGACATCAAGTCACCATCAAAATATAGATAATTCAAGTAATTATAACCTTGGAACCTGCGAGAAGTATACAGTCTGAAGCTTTCATTAGCAGACGTTTTACAATAAACACGCTCTTCCGACACAAATGAAGAAAGTTCATGGCTTGTAACTCCATTATTCGGCATTTCATTCAGACGGACATTATTGGAATCAACAATCAGATTATCAAAAGGAGAGAAACATCCCTCTATAGAAAAGATAATGCCATGTGATACATCATTTACAACCGATGAACCAAAGCCTAACGAGATGGCAATGGCACGTAACATGGCTGTTGTGAAATTCTTCTTATCCACAGCCTTTCCGTTAAAACTATACTCCCAATCCGTATCTCCATTAATCAGGATAATAGCATCCTCGTCATACACACGTTCATCATCAGTTAAGAAATTCTGATAATAACTATTGGGATATGTGGTTTTCGCATCGGGGAATGAAGTATATCTCACCTGAGCCTGAAAATCGGCAGCTTCTGCTCCCAACTCTTTTTTCTCAAACTTCAAAACTACATTTTCAGGAATATATAACTTTTCTTCCCAGAGTAGAGCGGCGGCCTTTATACAATGCTGCATTTCATCATCTATTCCGGCTCCACATATTACTTTAATCACTCCTCCAAAATCACTGCTCAAACGTTCTGTTCGAGGCAAACAAGGTTTCATTATTTGCGATCCCCATGGAGTAGTATTCATATGTCCTTCGAATACTAAAATTGTATCTTGCTGAGCCATAGTTAAACCTATGCTCTGTAGTGTCAACAAACCAACCAAAACTAACAAACATTTTTTCATAGCTTTAAATATTAGAAAAAACAAACAATATTCAGTACCAGAACAATAAATGTCCTCATCGACAAATCTTCCTCGTTACTACTTTCCCATCCGAATAGGTAATCGTCACGATATACATTCCTCTCGATAGACGATTAATATCCTCATAATTCTCTGTTTGAAGAACAAGCCTTCCTTGTATATCCCTTACTTCAACCTGTGAAATACTTGATTCCATTGTTACTTCTTCTATGGAATCAGGTTTCATCTGATTGGGAATTTCAACTGTATAAGACGTTGTTCCCACATTGTTCTTTAATTCTAAAACGACCCAGACTCTTCCACCCTTGTAAATATTTTCAAAGTGAAGATGAACGATGTACGGTTCTTGATAAGAACGCGATCTAATTACAATGCTGAACTCTTCATAGAGTTCTGCATAAAGAGATTCAGCACCACGAAATTCGGCTGTTAGGTCAAGATTATAAAAATTTGATCCGGGAATTGGAGTGATGGCATCTACAGTCACGGAGATAAAGACTGGTTTATCCGTCTCTTCCAAAGCAGTTGACCGAAATTCCTCTAATGTATTTAAATCACCTTTCATGTCACGAGACATCACAAAACTTGTGCCCTGTAGTGTCAACAAACAAACCAAAATCAATAAATATTTTTTCATAGCTTTAAATATTAGTAAACAAGGAAACTCTATCACAACGATAACAGAAGCAGTTTGCTTCACTCCCAGACATCAATCATAAGTATATCCTCCTAATATTCCTATGATACAGAATAGCATAACATGAAAGTTACAACATAAGGCAATCTATAATTATGCCTCACTTGTAACTAAGTAAGATATCAAACTTTACAAAAGTAATAAAAATTAAAAGGAACGAGTCTTTTATCTTTAAATAATATGTAACTTTTTAAGTCAGAACAAACAGAATAGTATAAGTTTCAAAGAGTATCATGCTCTCAACCGAATAACAAACCGGCTACCTTTGCCCAACTCACTCTCTACAGTCAACGTGCCGCCATGTGCTTCTACGAAATCCTTAGAGATGGAGAGTCCCAGTCCACTGCCTTGCACTTTAGTACCGGGTACACGGAAATAGCGGTCAAAAATGCTCTGATGATAACGAGGATCGATGCCTTTGCCAAAATCCTGTACATAGAGCTCTATCTGGTCACCTTCTTGCTGAGCACCAATAACCACACGTCCGTTCTCTCTTGAATAGCGGATGGCATTACTTAGCAGATTGGTAAGTACCCAGGCTATTTTTTCACTATCCACAAACAATTTGCCGATCTTCTCTTCCGGATATTCCACTTCAATCTGTATATTGAACTTATCGGCCTGAACCTGATTGGCCTTGATAGCATATTCAATCAGTTCAATGGGTTTCGTGATCTTTGGCATCATCTGGAGTTTTCCGGCTTCTACCTGTGTCATATTCAGCAGTTCACTGGTAATCTCCAACAGGCGCTGGCTACTGTCTTTAATGCTCTTAGACAGCTGTTCCTGCTCTTCATTCAACATACCCACACGCTTATCTTCCAGTAGTTGAAGGCTCATCATGATAGCAGAAATAGGAGTTTTCAACTCATGGGAAATGGTAGAGATAAATGTGGTTTTAGCTGAATCCAATTCTTTAAATTCGGTGATATTCTTCAGAAGGATAACATCTCCCAACTTATGAGGTTCGTCTTTATCGGCATTGGTATTGTTGATAGGGATATAGGCAGCCTTGAAATAACTCTCCTTGTTATCTGCATAAATTTTCAATGGTTCTTTCTTATCTCCGGGGCTAACGAGTTCGCGAATCAAGCGACGGAGAAGGTCATTTTTCAAAGAGAGCTCTTCGGCAGACCGACGGATCACGTTTTCTCTTTTCAAATTGAGTACATTCAGTGCCTCGTTGTTGATGAAAAGGATTTCACGCTCGGTATTCAATCCGATAATAGGCTCATTGATACTATTGACAATGGCTTCCAGAAACTTTTTGGCGGAAAGGATATCGGCAAGCGTACTGGCCCGATACTCGGTGAGACGTTCTGCCATACGATTAAAACTGTCAGCAACTTCCCTGAATTCTTCACTGCTTTTCATATCAAGGCGCTTTTCGTAGTTATGATTGGCTATTTCAAGAATACCTTGTTTAAGCTCCAGAATAGGCTTACTAATGGAGCGCGGTAACCAAAAAAGCAGAACCAGACCTGTGAGTACACAAATACCTCCTGTAACAGAAATCCATAATAAAGCCCGTTCGAGGGCAGGCATGGCAGCCGGGCTGTCCGGTTCCGTAGCAGTCAGTAGCTGCAGGTTGACAACAGATAGAGTTACCAATAAAATAATCATTCCGGCCAGTATCCCGATTCCGAAAAGTAATTTCGTTTTTATATTCATGATTTATAGAAGTTTTTAGTTTATGAGTTCTTTAGTTCGTGAGTTTGTAAGTTTGTAAGTTGGTAAGTTGGTGAGTTGGTAAGTTATTAGTGCTCTTCATAATAGCTACTATATATATGCAAAAAGAATCATAAACTCACAAACTAAAGAACTCACGAACTCACAAACTCAAGAACTTACAAACTCATTCCACTGCAAGTATAATCAAATCTACGTTTGCTTGTGCTAAATTTGCCAAAAACTTTTTATAGGCGAACACTGCACAAAAGGCATTCGAGACACGTAAGCGGGGACTTCCCATACAAATAGTTGTTATCTGCCTCTCACGACACGTCCGGACAATGCTTCCAAGCACATCCTTCGATTGTACCTGAACAACTTCTCCCCCCAACTCAGCTACCAATTTAAAATGATTTAATAAATGGCGCTGACTGGCAAGATCTATCCGGTCCATACTCTCACGGGGTGTCTGCACATAAAGGGCTACAAAGGTGGTATTGTAACGGGTGGCCAGACGGGCTGCTTTACGGATAATACGCCGGGGCATCTTTTCATGGCTGCTAATACAAGCCATAAACTTTTCATGCCGGACACCCATACTCATTACAACTTCGTTCTCTACTTTTTTTTCTACACGCAACGCTACCTCTTTCAGAGCGAGTTCGCGTAACTGAAGGATATTCTCCGTTTTAAAGAAGTTATTCAAAGCTACCTGAATTTTATCCGGACGATATATCTTTCCGGCTTTCAAACGGGTTATCAGTTCCTCGGCGGTAAGGTCTATATTCACCACTTCATCTGCCTCTTGTAACACACTATCGGGAACACGCTCTTTTATTTCGATGCCGCAAATGTCCTGCACTTCTTCGTTTACACTCTCGATATGCTGGATGTTGATGGCAGAGATTACATTAATACCCTCATCGAGCAGTGTCAGTACATCCTGCCAACGTTTCTCGTTCAAACTACCTTCAACATTGGTATGTGCCAACTCATCTACAATCACGATTTCCGGATGGACACGGATGATGGTTTCAAGGTCCATCTCTTCCAGTTCTTTCCCTTTATAGAAAATCTTCCGCCGCGGAATCAGCGGCAAGCCCTCTATGAGTGCCTCTGTCCCGGCACGCCCATGTGTTTCGATGTATCCTATCTGCACATCTACCCCGTTATCGAGTAAATCATGTGCTTCCTGAAGCATACGATAGCTCTTACCCACACCGGCAATCATCCCGATATAAACTTTAAATTTTCCCCGGCGTGACTTCTTTATCAGATCCAGGAAATGCTGCACACTCTCTTCTCTATCCATACTTCTATCTATTTTTCAATCCCATAAAGCTGTGCCAAAAGTCTAAAAAACTATCAAGCTGCAATTCAACAACGCGGATTAACGCAAATTATCGCAGATTTAATTTAATCTTTGCGTTAATCAGCGTTAATTTGCGTTTTAATAATAACGAGTTTTACTTTTTACACATCCTCAAGATATTAATTAGTTATACCAGAGTTTAGTTAGGGTTTCAAAGTAATGCCGAAAACCAAATGGGCATCTTCCATACGCGGATTCCAGATGGCTTGTGCAAAAACCGGCAGGGAAAACCGATCACTAAACCGGATGGCAGTTGTTCCTTTCAAAGCAATATTAGTCACTGCAAAACCATTGCAATTGTACTGAGGAGCAGTGTAGGGAACAATGCCACACGTCACATTCAGATCTACTGTCTTCACATTGAACGGATAGTTGAATTCCATATAAGAGGAATAATTCTGTTTCATTTCTCCCCGGGCATTCTCCTTTTTATCCTGTCCGGCAAACATCGTGTACCAGGCAATTGAAAGCGGAAACTTTTCAACCGGCAGCGTATAAGCCAATCCTGCTTCAAAGTGATGTGTTGTTTCATGGCTTTTGAATTTAAAATAATTACCCGTCCCTTGTCCGGGCCACCAAAGGTCTGCCACTGAAAGGATCAGTCCTGTACTTCCAAAAGTGTAGGCGGCGGTCAGGTCTATTTCTTTATTCGCTCTTCCTTCTGAGGCCTGACAACCATCGAAATCGGTTGATCCCCAGGCCGTCAATGAAAAGCCACCGATAATAAAGCCTAAGGTTGGCTGGATACTGGCTCCGGTCTGATAGATTCCACGCCATACATATGAACTGACTAAGTCGCCCTGTACGGTAAATTCCTGTGCCTGTGTGTTGGGGGTTGCCATTAGGCAACTAACTACAGCTACCAATGGGCCTAAAAATACTTTCTTACTAAAAACCTTCATATACTACAATGTTTATTTTGCTTTCTCCAAAGCAATGTTCAGTTTCAATACATTCACTTTCTCTGTTCCAAAAAGTCCTAATAAGGGCTTTTCTATCGTTTTGTCGACAATCTCTTTTACCTGTTCCTCATGCATTCCACGTGCCTGTGCCACTCTTTTCACCTGTACATAAGCACAGGCGGGAGTGATATCCGGATCGAGTCCCGATCCACTGGCGGTTACCATCTCGGCAGGAACCTCACTACGGTTCAGGTAGGGATGATGAACGAGGAAGGTATCAATACGGGCTTCCAGTTCTGCCAGATATTCGGGATTCGTAGGGCCTTTGTTACTGCCGGAAGAACTCGTAGCGTCATAGCCATCTCCGGCACAGGAAGGACGACCCCAGAAATAAATATCTTTTGTGAAATTCTGTCCCACATTGGCAGCACCTACTACCTTACCATTCAATGTTACCACTTCGGCATTTCCTTTATTCGGTCCTGCCACCTGTGCAAAAAGCCATAGAATAAGGACATAAAACACTGCAAAGAATACGCAGAACGCAAGCGTTATTTTAAATGATTTCAATAAAGTTTTCATCGTCATATTATTTAAAAGAATAAACTTACTACCAAATCGATCAACTTAATCCCGATGAAAGGTACAATTACCCCTCCAAATCCGTATATCAGCAGATTACGGCGAAGCAGTGCACTGGCACCTATCGGTTTGTACTGTACCCCCTTCAAAGCAAGTGGAATCAGGATCGGAATAATGATAGCATTGAAAATGACAGCCGACAGAATAGCACTCTCCGGACTATGCAAGCCCATGATATTGAGCGCTGCCAACTCGGGGATAGCCACCATAAACAAAGCAGGTACAATTGCAAAGTATTTGGCTACGTCGTTGGCTATCGAGAATGTGGTCAGTGTACCGCGTGTCATCAGTAGCTGTTTACCGATCTCCACAATCTCAATCAGCTTGGTAGGGTCATTGTCAAGGTCTACCATATTACCGGCTTCTTTGGCTGCCTGTGTGCCACTATTCATTGCTACGCCCACATTGGCTTGTGCCAGTGCAGGAGCGTCATTCGTTCCGTCGCCCATCATCGCCACCAGTTTGCCGGCTTCCTGTTCTCTCCGGATGTATTCCATTTTATCCTCCGGTTTGGCTTCGGCTATGAAATCGTCTACTCCCGCCTTTTCTGCAATATATTTGGCAGTCAACGGATTGTCTCCAGTCACCATAACGGTTTTCACTCCCATCTTACGCAGGCGTTCAAAACGCTCCTGAATGCCCGGTTTGATGATGTCCTGCAACTCTATCACCCCGGTAATCTGCTGATTGACGCATACCACCAGCGGTGTCCCCCCATTGCCGGAAATAGCTGCAATAGTCTCTTCCACTTCCTTCGGAAAGGTGTTCCCGGCCTTTTCTGCAATCCGGCGGATAGCGTCAAATGCCCCCTTGCGAATCTGGGTACCATCGGACAGATCAACGCCCGAACATTTCGTTTCGGCAGTAAACTTAATCATGCGCGCACCGGTTGTGTTCAGGTTCCGCATTCGCATCCCCGACTCACGTCCCAACTCTACAATCGATTTACCTTCGGGAGTTTCATCGGACAGAGAGGCCAGCAGGCAGGCTTCCACAAACGCACGTTCATCTACTCCCGGTGCCGTATGGAATTTGGTCGCTTTACGGTTACCAATGGTTATCGTACCTGTTTTATCCAATAACAGCGTATCAATGTCTCCGGCTGTCTCAACGGCTTTACCGGATTTAGTAATCACGTTGGCACGCAACGCACGGTCCATACCGGCAATGCCAATGGCGGAAAGTAATCCTCCGATAGTAGTCGGAATGAGGCAGACAAATAGTGAAAGAATGGCAGCAATAGAAATGGTTGTGCCCGGATGATCAATGTTAGTATAATCGGCAAAAGGAATCAGTGTGATACAAACAATCACAAATACCAGCGTAAAACCTGCCAGCAAGATAGTCAGGGCAATTTCATTCGGCGTTTTCTTTCGGCTGGCACCTTCTACGAGGGCAATCATCTTATCAAGAAAACTCTCACCCGGTTGCTGAGTCATCAATACTTTAATGTTATCCGAGAGTACCTTCGTTCCGCCCGTCACCGAGCTTTTGTCTCCTCCGGCTTCTCTGATAACGGGTGCTGATTCTCCCGTTATAGCACTCTCGTCGATGGAAGCTAATCCTTCAATGATCTCACCGTCGGCAGGAATCGTATCTCCGGCTTCACAAACAAAGACATCTCCTTTCTTTAGCTTTGAACTGCTCACGGTCTGAAGTTTCTCACCTGTCATCAATTTTGCAGGAGTCTCTTCACGCGTCTTACGCAAACTATCTGCCTGTGCTTTGCCCCGTGCTTCGGCAATGGCCTCGGCAAAATTGGCAAACAACAAAGTGGCAAACAGAATAACGAATACCAGCAGATTGTATCCGAATGAACCGTAATGATCTCTACTCAGGGAGAGGATGGTAACCACCAGCATAATAACCGTTACTATCTCCACTGTAAACATAATCGGATTCATCATCATCGTTCGTGGATTCAACTTCACGAATGATTGCTTTAAACTCTCTATGACTTGCTCCTTTTGAAATAAAGAAGCCGATTTATTCTTTTTCATACTCTTTACTTATAGACTAAAATGTTCAGCAATCGTACTCAAGGCGTGTACAGGGAAGAATGACAAAGCAGCGACGATAAAAATAACTGCAAACGTCATGACGCCGAAAGTTGCTGTATCTGTTTTCAACGTGCCGGCGCTCTCGGGGATAAACTTCTTCTGAGCCAGCAAACCCGCAATAGCTACTTGCCCGATGATAGGAATGAAACGACTGAGAATAAGTACAATACCGCAGGAATAGTTCCAGAAATAAGTATTATCACCCAAGCCTTCAAAACCGGAACCGTTGTTGGCAGCCGAAGAGGTAAACTCATAAAGCTGTTCGCTCAGTCCATGGAAGCTGGGATTATTGAGCCAGCCTCCTTCACTCGTTACGAAATCCGGATGATGTGTATACAAATAGCTGGACAGAGCTGTACCAACAAGAATCACGAACGGATGGAGCAGAGCCACAATGGTAGCTATTTTCATTTCACGGGCCTCTACCTTCTTTCCCAGAAATTCCGGTGTACGTCCCACCATTAATCCGCTGATAAATACAGCTATTATGATAAAGGTGTAATAGTTCATCCATCCCACACCAACACCACCAAACCAGGTGTTTATCTGCATGTTCAGCATCTCGACCAACCCACTAAGCGGCATAGTAGAATCGTGCATACTATTTACCGATCCGTTGGAAGTCACCGTAGTTGTCACACTCCACAGAGCACCGGAGGCTGAGCCGATACGTACTTCTTTTCCTTCCATGGCCCCACCGGACTGGGCAATTCCCATTTTGTCGATACGCGGATTACCACCCATTTCCTGGCTCACGTTGATAAAGACTCCTACCAGATAGGCTGCCAGCATAACTCCAAATATGCTATATGCCAGTTTCTTACGTTTAATGTAGAATCCAAAGGCAAAGACCATTGCCATAGGAATAATCAGGATAGACCAGCATTCTACCACATTGCTCAGGAAAGTAGGATTCTCCAGGGGATGTGAAGAGTTGACTCCAAAATACCCTCCACCATTCGTACCCAGCTGCTTGATCGGTACGATAGCTGCCGTAGGCCCTTGCGAAACCATTTGCTCCTGTCCTTCCAGTGTGGTTACTTTCATCTTACCGTCAAATCCCATCGGCGTACCCTGTAAGATAAGGATAAAGCCCACAATCAATGAAAGCGGCAACAGGATACGTGTACAACTCACTACCAGCAGTTGCCAGAAGTTACCAATTGTTTTCGTGGTTTTAGCAGCCATCGCCTTCATCATACCCGCCATAGCAGCCATACCGGTTGCAGCAGTTATAAACTGGAAGAGCATAATTACGAACAACTGCGTAAAGTAAGTCAGCCCGCTTTCGCCGCTATAGTGCTGCAAGTTGCAGTTGACCATAAAACTAATACAGGTATTGAATGCCTGATCGGGTGATTGCGGTCCGTTCCCATCAGGGTTTAAAGGAAGCCATCCCTGAGAAATCAAAAGCACCATTCCCCAGAAGAACCAGAATGCATTCAGAATCAATAATGATTTGAGGAATTGTTTCCAGTTCATCTCTTCCTGCGGACGGATGCCGCATACTTTATAAATTATTCTCTCAACAGGAGCCATGAAGTCCGACCAGCTCTTCTCTCCTTTATAAACCTTAGCGATGTACTTTCCTAACGGATAGGCAAGTACCACCATCAGGATCACCTGTAAAACTACACCTAAAATTTCTGTATTCATTGCTCCATTAAAATTTTTCCGGTTTGATGAGTACGTACATCAGATAACCGAAGATTGCGATACCTATCACAAATAGTATTGTATACATAAATCTAATTCTCCCTTTCTTTAAATCTTCTCAAACCAATCCACACATTTCCAAAAGAGCCAGAAGCAGGCAAAGCCGCTCAAGAGGCAGAAAATAAATGATACTGTAATTCCCATGTTTTTACCTTGTTTTAATTGTTACTAATAGTTTTTACCTGATTTACGATGTGCCAATTGCGTGCCAAAAGCGGAAAGAAAGTAATAAAACAATAAGTATCAACAGATTATATCACGAAGCATTTAAAAGAAGAAACAGCGCTACCCTTCCATTTTGAAAAGGATTGCACTGTTTTGAAAGAATGGAAAGCGTTGTTCCATTAAAGGGTTCGTCAGGGATGTCGTAGACAAACCTATCGAAGCTCGTAGAGGAGCGTTGTTTTACATGTACATGTAAAGCTGTACGACATGTGCATGTCGTGCTGCTCCACATGTGCATGTCGTGCTGCGTTACATGTACATGTAAAACAACGTTCCCCGGTGAGAAAAACAACGCTCCTCTACGAGATAAGGAAAGTATCCCGGTGAGTAAACACACGAAGAAAGGTGAGAGTGGCATACCCTGCCAACGCAGCCCAATTGGCACATTGGCACATCAACATATTGCCACATTATTATAGTTTATATTCCTCGATTTTACGATACAACGTGGTAAGTCCTATTTTAAGCAGACGGGCCGCTTCTGTTTTGTTCCCTTTGGTATACTCCAACACACGGGCAATATGCCGGCGCTCCATGGCAGATAATTCAAAACTCCCCGGTACAGCCTCGTCAGACAGCTCATAATGGCAATTCTGTATTTCCAGTGGAAGATCGCATACATCCAGGCACTCTCCATCGCATACAATAAGGCTACGCTCTATCACGTTACGCAGTTCGCGTATATTTCCCTTCCACATTTGCTGGCAGAGTGCTGCAAGATATGCCGGAGACATCCCGGTCACCGGATGGGAAAGCTTTTCGGAGAAACTACGCACAAAAGCCTCAGCAAGAATTCTGATATCTCCCGCTCTTTCGCGGAGGGATGGCAAGTGTACCTGGAAAACCGAAAGACGATAGAATAAATCTTCCCGGAAGCGTCCGGCAGCAATTTCCTCCGGTAAATTCCGGTTAGTGGCAGCAATGATCCGGACATTCACCCGGGTGGGTTTCGTATCACCTATCTTTATATATTCGCCGGTTTCGAGAATACGGAGCAACTTAGCCTGTAATTCAAAAGCCATCTCCCCCATTTCATCCAAAAAAATAGTTCCGTTGTTTGCCTCTTCAAAAAGCCCTTTCTTATCTTTCAATGCCCCGGTGAATGATCCGGCCCTATGACCAAACATTTCACTTTCCAGCAAATCTTTGCTGAACGAAGAACAATTGACGGCCACGAAGTTCTGCTTGCCACGCTTACTGTTATAGTGTATAGCTTGTGCAAAAACCTCTTTACCTGTTCCTGTTTCTCCGGTCAATAACACCGGCACATCAGTCACAGAAACCTTCCGGGCCAACTGAACAGCCTCTTTCAACGGTTTCGATTCACCCAGAATAGACTCGAAGGAGTACATCTGCCCCACCTTCTTTTCCAGTTTTTCAAGGCGAACATTCATGCATGCTTTCTCTACAGCCCTGCTGATAAGAGGGATAATCTTATTGTTATCATCTCCTTTGGTGATATAATCGAATGCACCATTCTTGATGGCCTGTACGCCATCCGGGATATTTCCATGAGCTGTCAACAGGATTACCTCCGTATTGGGAGCCGTCTTTTTGATAGTTACTACCAAGTCTACACCATTCCCATCGGGAAGAAATACATCACACAAAGCTACATCGGGGGAGTGAAGCTCCAGTTGTTTTAAAGCCGATTTGCAGTCTCCGGCCTGGCACACTTCATAACCTTCTAATTCCATCATTCGCGCCAACAGGCTGCGAATCTGGGTTTCATCATCGATAATAAGAATCTTACTCATGATTTCATAAGAGCGGTAAAAACAGGGTGCGCAAATATACAGCTTTTCAACAGACTGCCAAAGATTTTGGTATACCATTTGATTTCCATTTTCCTTTCATTTTGAAAGAAACCTCCATCGTTTCGAATGATAAACCAAAAGCCCTCAATGATGTATTATTCGCCCCCGGATACCTAAAATAGACTTTTTTTCCAACCATCGGTGAACTTTATCTATTTCTTTTGCGTTATTATTTCCAAAGGAAACTATTTACAATAAAAAGAAATATGAAGATTATCATCATCGGAGGTGTAGCAGGAGGAGCAACCACTGCCGCCCGAATCAGAAGAATGGACGAGACAGCAGAGATTATTCTCCTTGAAAAAGGAAAGTACATATCCTATGCCAACTGTGGGCTACCCTATTATATAGGAGGGGTAATCGCCGAACGGGAGAAACTCTTTGTGCAAACCCCGGAGGCTTTTTCCGTACGTTTTCGTGTAGACGTACGTACAGAGAACGAGGTCATTTTCATTGACCGGAAAAGAAAGACCGTAACCGTGCGTCTCAGCAGTGAAGACACGTACGAAGAGAGTTACGACAAGCTATTGATCTCTACCGGAGCTACTCCCGTTAAACCTCCATTGCCGGGCATTGACTCTGAGGGAATTTTCACGTTACGCAATGTGAAAGATACGGACCGGATAAAAGAGTATGCCAACCAGCACGCTCCCCGGAGAGCCGTAGTAATCGGTGCCGGATTCATCGGACTGGAAATGGCAGAAAACCTGCATGCACTGGGAGCCAAAGTATCTATTGTAGAGATGGCCAACCAGGTGATGACTCCCATAGACTTCTCTATGGCATCGCTCGTACATCAACACCTGATGGATAAAGGGGTAAACTTGTATCTGGAACAGGCAGTAGCTTCTTTTGAGAAGACAGGCAGAGAGATAAAGGTTGTTTTCAAAGACGGACAATCCATACCCGCAGATATTGTAATACTCTCCATCGGAGTGCGCCCGGAAACAACGCTGGCACGTGCTGCCGGACTGGTTATCGGAGAAGCCGGAGGTATCTCGGTCAATGACTACCTGCAAACTTCGGACGAATCGATTTATGCGATCGGAGATGCCATTGAATATCGCCACCCGATAACCGGAAAACCCTGGTTGAACTATCTCGCCGGTCCTGCCAACAGACAGGGACGTATTGTTGCTGACAATATACTGGGAGCTAAAATCAGTTATGAGGGTGCTATCGGCACTTCTATCGCCAAAGTTTTCGATCTGACCGTAGCTACTACCGGCTTACCGGGCAAACGGTTGAGGCAAGCTGAAATAGCCTATGCTTCTTCTACTACCCACTCGTCTTCGCATGCAAGTTATTATCCGGACGCTACGCAGATGAGTATCAAGATTACATTCGATAAGAAAACAGGAAAACTATACGGTGCACAGATTGTGGGTTATGACGGGGTGGACAAACGCATCGATGAATTTGCCCTGGTCATCAAGCATCAAGGCACCATCTACGACCTGATGAAGCTGGAACAGGCCTATGCTCCTCCTTTCTCATCCGCCAAAGATCCGGTAGCCATTGCCGGTTATGTGGCAGAAGATATCCTGACAGGAACCGTAAAACCGGTTTACTGGCGTGACCTGCGCGACATTCGCCTGGAACATGAGTTTCTGCTGGATGTACGCACACCAGATGAATTCTCTCTGGGTTCATTGCCGGGAGCCATCAACATCCCACTGGACGAGATACGCGACCGCATAGATGAAATACCCAAAGATAAGCCGGTCTATGTGTTCTGCGCTGTAGGGCTGAGAGGTTATCTCGCCTATCGCATACTCGTTCAGCACGGATACGATAAAGTCCGCAATCTGTCCGGCGGATTGAAAATATACAAGGCGGCCACTGCCCCGATCATCAGGAATGAGGGGGGTGATACTCCTGCCAATAGGAAAGAGAGTACAACACCCGTGTCCATTCAGGAAGAACCTGCCGTTCCTTCACGCACCGTTCAGGTAGACGCCTGTGGTATGCAATGCCCCGGCCCTATTCTGAAAATGAAAAAGACAATGGATACGCTTGTACCGGGTGAACGCGTACAAATAACCTCCACTGATCCCGGCTTTGCCCGTGATGCAGCCGCCTGGTGTAACTCCACCGGAAACAAGCTGATATCCAAAGAGAGTGCTGCCGGAAAATCAATCATCGTTATCGAGAAAGAAGAACCCAAGGCTTGTAGCATAGTGACATCCTGTGAAGGTAAAGGAAAAACATTTATCATGTTCAGTGACGATCTTGATAAGGCATTAGCTACCTTTGTACTGGCGAACGGTGCGGCAGCAACCGGACAGAAGGTAACTATATTCTTCACTTTCTGGGGACTGAACGTCATCAAGCGTCTCAGTAAGCCTAAAGTAGAAAAAGATATCTTCGGAAAGATGTTTGGCATGATGCTGCCTTCGAGTTCCCTGAAGCTGAAACTGTCTAAAATGAGCATGGGTGGCATAGGTGGCAAAATGATGCGCTACATTATGCACAGCAAAGGGATCGACTCGCTGGAATCTCTTCGTCGTCAGGCATTGGAAAATGGTGTGGAGTTTATTGCCTGCCAGATGTCAATGGATGTAATGGGCGTGAAGAAAGAAGAGTTGCTGGATGAAGTTACAATTGGCGGCGTAGCCACCTACATGGAACGTGCAGACAATGCTAACATCAACTTGTTTATATAAGTAAGAACATAAGAGTATGAAAACAATATGCATGATGCGCGATCTTTATAAAGCCTTAGCGGAGTTTGAAGCGCAATTCGAAAAAGAATATGACCTGTCACTCAATGAAGCAATGATACTATGTGCCTTACAGGAGGCGAAGGAAGAAATGACTTCTACTGCCCTCTCTGCCCGTACAGGTATGGCTACTTCACACACATCCAAAGTTATCAGAGCAGTGGAAGAGAAGGAATTGATAAAAAGAGCCTTAGGAAAGACAGACAAAAGGCAAATGTATTTCAGCCTGACCCCGAAAGGGAAAGAACGGCTGAAAGAACTCAACCTTGAAAAGGTAGAGGTGCCGGAGAGGCTGAAGGGAGTAATTAGTGAGTAGTGAGTAGCGATTAGTGAGTAGCGGTTTAGTGATTAGTAAGCTGCGCTATCATTCTGCATAGTCAACTGTCAATTGTCAACTGTCAATTGTCAACTAAATAAGCGCAGCTTACTAATCACTAAACCGCTACTCACTAATCACTAATCCACTCCTCTATCTGCGCTATCGCCCGAACCCTCATCGCTTCGGGTAATGTACTGATACGTGCCAGGTGGCTTCCGCCGGACTGCACAAATACATGGACATTCTTTTTCCCTTTCAGCCAGGTGACACCGGCTGCCGTCCATGGGTCATTCTGACCATAGATAAATATCATCTTCGGATCATTCTGTTTCAAGAACTTCACAATCTTCCGTCCCAGACGCTTATCAAATTTCATGTCTCCCAATTCCTCCGGAAGCATCAACCGATGCAGGTAGTTCTTACTGCTTTTGATAGAAAGATATTTCTCAAACGGCTTTATATCATAGCCATAATAGCCCAACTCACGTGCAGCCTGCACAAAGAAGGATACGTTAGGACTGTCCTTTGTGAAATAAGAAGGTTCACTGATCTCCAGAAAATGCCGGAACACTTCATCGTCCGTATCCGTTACGGAAGGAATAGTACTCACTTCTGTCCCCCACTGCCACAACGCAAAGGAATATTCGAGCACACAATAATCATAAATCTCCTCCAACGGTGCACGGAAAACGTATCCCTTTTCAGCACAATACTTCTCAAAACGAGGCAGCAACGTACTTTTACGCTTCAACACTTCCAACTGGAAGTCTTCTATCGTCTTTCTCTCTTCTGCCGTAGATACCTGCCGTAAAAACGGTTCATGCCGTCCATCTTCCACCCCATAACAAAGCGGAGCGACATAGGGTACTGAAACGTCTACATCATCGGGGAAGAATGCACGATACAACAACGATGTCTGTCCTCCTTTACTGATACCGGTACTTATCCACTTCCCGGGATACAACGTTTTAAAAGCGGTAGTCACTGCATGCAAATCTTCTGCAGAGTTCTCAGCAGTCAGATATTTCCAGTCCCGGGGTTGCGGGGTAGACTCCAGAAAATAGCGGTGTTCCACAAATATCATATTGGCATTGAACAGCCGTGATAACTCCTCACGATACCCCGGACGCAACGCATAAGCAGCGCCATACCCTTCGGTAACAATCACCGTTGGACGATCAAACCCGGCATGTGCCACAATGACACGTTGACCAAACGAACCTTTTTCGGGACGACGATGATCCAGTGGCTGTGAGAAATACACGACATATTTTTCAACAAATTCGGTAGTTTCCAATGGCTTCACACTATCCACGGAAGTTATGTTTTCTACTTTTCTTTGTAACGCTGTCTGTGCCGACAAATGGGTGGACAGGACAAAAAGTAAGAAAACCAAAAGTGCTGCGTAGCAGCGGGGTAACGGTTTCATATGTATTCAGTTTTTAATTTCGTACAAAGATAGTCCCTCTTACAAAAAAGTCGGCCCATACTTTAACATTTTAACATTCACCTTTGCGAACCTTTTATAAAAGAAGTTGTTGTTTCTATCAAAAGCCTAAGGTACCAGGGCAGGATTTTTTTATTTAACCTAAACATTATAAAAGATATGAAGAGATTAATTCCTATTTTATTAGCGGTCTTTGCATTCGCTGCTTGCGAAAAAGACCCTGACATGGACAAATTGGACAATGATTATTTGGTGTATACCAACTACGACAAGAAGGCTAACTTCAAAGAGTTCACCACTTACTATTTGCCGGACAAAATTCTTGTAATCAGCGACAAAGAAGAACCAGAATATCTGGAAGGTGAAGCTGCACAAGAAATTCTTGCTGCTTATAAGAGCAATATGGATAACAGAGGCTACACGATGGCTGCTTCTAAAGAAGATGCTGACCTGGGTGTACAGGTAAGTTACATTAAGAGTACCTATTTCTTCACCGATTACGGACAACCAGAATGGTGGTGGGGATATCCAGGATACTGGGGCTCAGGCTACTGGGGTAACTGGGGTGGCGGATGGTATTATCCGTATGCTATAAACTATAGCTACAGTACCAACTCGTTCATTTCTGAAATTGTAAATCTGAATGCACCGGAAGGACCGAAAGAAAAGATTCCTGTTCTGTGGACAAGTTACATGACCGGATTGGTATATTCCAACAGTATGAACAAGGCACTTGCCGTAAAAGGTGTGAACCAGGCATTTGCACAATCACCCTATCTTACTAACAAATAATAAATAATCAGAACCGTTATGAAGACAATAAAATATATTTCATTGAGAGTGCTGGCTATAGCAGCTTTGGCTCTCGTCTTTGCCATGCCGGCAAAGGCACAATTATCAGATAATGGATACGCTAATATCGACTGGCAGTTCAATGTGCCATTGAGCAATGGATTTGCCGATGATGCCAGCGGTTGGGGTATGAACTTTGAAGGTGGTTATTTTGTAACCCCCAATTTGGGTCTCGGACTCTTCCTCAACTATCATAGCAACCATGAATATGTAGGTCGCGAAACTTTCCCGGTAAACGGCGGTAGTATGACCAGCGATCAGCAACATACTATTTTCCAGATGCCTTTTGGTGCTGCTGCACGTTATCAGTTCAACCGTGGCGGAGCATGGCAACCTTACGTTGGTGTGAAACTGGGTACTGAATATGCAAAAGTACGTTCTAACTATAATGTCTTTGAATCCAGAGATGAAAACTGGGGATTCTACGTTTCACCGGAAGTCGGGTTAAACGTTTACCCATGGGCTTACGGTCCGGGTTTACACCTTGCACTGTATTATAGTTATGGAACAAACAAAGCTGATAAGGTATTGACTTATAGCGTTGACAAACTGAACAACTTCGGTTTTCGCGTCGGTCTTTCCTTCTAAAACAGAAGAAATAGTGATTAGTGAGTAGTGATTAGTGATTAGTGGCATGCGCTGTGAGTGCGCAGCCTGCTAATCACTAATCACTACTCACTAATCACTATTTTAACGCCTCATACATCGCTTCCTGTATTTGTCCACGTATGTCCAATTGCATCAACTTACGGTTTGTGGCATCAGGATACGTACGATTACTGAGAAAGACATATACTAAATCATTTTCCGGGTCCACCCAGGCACATGTTCCTGTAAATCCGGTATGACCGTAAACAGAGGCAGGAGCCGATTCGGAACAAGGACTCTTGTCGGGTGATTTTGCATCCGGCTTGTCAAACCCTAATCCACGACGGCTGATTTTGGATATTTCCGTAGTAAACAACTGACACGTTTCGTTACTCAGATAACGACGTCCGTTCAACTCTCCTCCATTCAACAGCATCTGATAGATAGAAGCTACTTCACGGGCATTTGAAAACAATCCTGCATTTCCGGAAACACCTCCCTGGAAAGCTGCGGATTCATCGTGCACAAATCCTTGCAACACACATTTACGAAGGAATTTATCATTGGCAGAAGGCACAATCTGAACTTTCGGGATCCGCTGTAAAGGAAGATATAAAGTACGCTCCAATCCCATCGGTTCGTAAAATTCACGTGTCAGGTATTCATCCATAGGCATACCAGCCAACTGTTCGGCCAAGAAACAAAGAAGAATAAACCCAACATCACTGTAACGGTACTGCTTCGCCCCCAAAGGAGCTTCAATAATCTTCTCTTGTATCACTTTTATAAACGACTTATTGAGCCAGAGGCTATCGCATATCTGCAAAGTGTAATTGGCATTCCGGGTTCGGGACAGTGTCTCCGGCTTGAAATGAAAGTTCGGATTGGCCCAGGTGGTAGCTCCCAATCGTAACGGATGTAACGCATCTTTACGGGCGGAGAACAGACGGCCTTTATAACTCTCCTTATCAATAGCCTCCGGATAGAGTACAATTCCGGCAGGCAATCCGGACTGATGTAACAACAGCTCACGAATGGTCATATCTTTCTTATTTGTGCGTTGCAGCCACGGCAGGTAGTCAGATAGTTTATCGGAAAGGTTAAAACGACCCCTATCATACAATTTCATTAAAGCCAGCAGTGTTCCGGTCGTTTTAGAAAGAGAAGCCAGATCGTACAAATCTGTAGGCCGTACTAATGCACTTCCTTTGCCTGCATGGGTTCCAAAAGCGTGGTCGTACATTGTCTTTCCGTCTTTCAGAATCACAATCTGACATCCGGGATAAGCTCCTTCCTGAATGCCCCGTTTAGCGATGGAATCAATACGCCTCAAGGCAACGGAAGACATTCCATACTCTTCCGGATTGAAATGCGTCGGCGTATGCGGAGTAATTGTAACTCCGGCACCGGTTGGAAACAGCCCTCCTAAGCTGGCAGAAAGTCGTCCATCGGCAGAAGCACGGGCGAAGAGTACATCAGCAACCTGTTGCTGTACATCGTGACCGGCAGAATGTGCCAACACTACAGATTGGGCGGCTGACACGGCACGATGTATCTGTAGCATCATCTTTCCGGGAGTGAAAAAGATATAGATTGCCGGAGCCGCTTTTTTATCAGCTGCCAAGGCAGCAAAAAAAGGTTGAAAAGGTGCCAACCGCTGTTCGGCAACAGCTACAATAACACGGCGATACTTCGAGAGAGAATCTCTCAAAGCCTTTCCCTGTGCCTCCGTCATCTCCTTACGAAGACGAAAGCGCACAAGGGAGGTATGTTTCTCCAACTGTTTGGCAAAAACATCCGTCTCTCCCACATCGCCTACCTCCAGCAGAGCCATAGGTGGCATTTCTTTGTCGGAATGAAGAGGAAGAATATTACCTTTATTATTCAGTACTGTTATAGCAGCCAGGTTCAAACGCCGGATAAGGTCACGCGTCTGAGGTGTATTAATACGACTCCCCAATCCGGAGAGTTGAATGGCCGGTTTTCTCTTTAAACCAAGTACGTATTTATAAGTAAGTACCTTCCGGCATTTACGATCTATATCTTCACGGGATAGCTCACCACGATCCACAGCCTCAATGACTGCCGCAACCTCTGTTTTCAGATTTCTCGGAGCAAGTACCATATCATTACCTGCCTTCAAAGCCTGCAAACTGACACTGGCATTACCGGATACCCCTCTCATTGCAAGGGCATCGGTAAAGATAAGACCTTTGAAGGCCAACTCTTCCGTCAGCAAACCGTACACCACATTGCGCGAAAGAGAAGAAGGCAACCCTCCCAAAGGCTCGATAACAGGTACTTGGAGATGCCCTACCATCATCCCGCTCAATCCGGCACGTATGGCTTCTTTGAAAGGATACAACTCCACGCTGTCCAATCGTTCGCGAGTGAAGGGCAGTACAGGCAATGCCTTATGAGAATCGACGTCCGTATCTCCATGTCCCGGAAAGTGTTTACAAACAGAAAGCACTCCTCCTCCTTCCAGTCCGGTGGCATACGCAATCACTTTATCAGCCACACGTACGGGATCTTCACCAAAAGAACGATTGTTGATAACCGGATTTTTAGGATTGACATTCACATCGGCCACGGGAGCAAAGTTAACCTGCACTCCCAGTTCACGGCATTGACGAGCCATCTCACGACCGTATTCATAGATAAGACGATTGTCTTGTATGCACCCTAACACCATATTACGTGGGAAAAGCGGCGTACCGCGAAGGCGCATCGCAAGTCCCCATTCACCATCAAAAGTAATCATCAACGGCAAACGTGCCATTCGTTGCGCCTGATTGGTGAGGATGGCCTGTGTCTGCATCTTACCACCGGAAAACAAAAGTCCTCCTACTTTATAAGTATCCACAGCATCACGTAGTAACGCCTGATTGTGTTTTGTATCGACCGGAGCAATGGTATAAATAAAAAGCTGACCGATCTTCTCTTTCAGACTCAGACGGTTCATCACCGAATCGACCCATTGCCGGCAACGCGCATCTTGTTCCGCTTTATAAAGCAGGAGAGGTTGTACATCGTTCTGTCCATATATTGCTTTTCCGAAACATAAAAACAGAAGAATTATCAGGTATTTTCTCATATTCATCATTGGCATCATTCATTATCGCCCGACAAACCTTTGGTATCCGGCAAAGAATCATAAATGGCTTGCTGTATGTTCTGGCGTATCTTCATATTGTTAAGTTTAGCATTCCACTGATCAGGGCAAACACGGTTACTCAGAAAAACGTAGATCAATCGTTCTTCGGGATCTACCCAGACACAAGTACCCGTAGAACCGGTATGTCCATAAACCCGAGCAGGCGTTCCGGGAGCACAACTACTGGCTTTCACATCCCGGTAGTTCGGTTTATCAAAACCCAATCCGCGATGGCTGAGAACGGATGTGTATGTGGTAAACAGGCGAACGGTAGCCCCATCCAGATAACGATGTCCTTTCCACTCTCCATCATTGAGCAACATCTGATATACAGCTGCCACCTCTCCGGCTGTGGAGAATAATCCTGCATTACCGGCAATACCACCCAGGCAAGCAGCCGTTTCATCCTGCACGTAACCGCAAAGGTCTTGCCTCCGCAGGTAATCGTTGGCAGCTGTTGGCATCACTTCCGATCGATCATAGTGAGTAAGCGGTGTGAACAAGGTACGTTCCAATCCCATCGGACGATAGAATTCCTTATTCAGAAACTCATTCATAGGCTGTTTGGTTATTGCCTCAACCACTTGCTGGAGTACTACGAAACCGACATCACTATATACATAGCGTTTCTGTCCCATCTCCGAACGGGCTATTGATTGCAAAACCGTACTCTTAAATGCTTTATTCAGCCACATACCTTCTGCCATATGCAACGTATGCGTTGGCGTCTGCTTCGGAGATATTAACCCTTTCTTAAACTTAAAGTCCGAACAGGCGTAAGTATATTCTCCGATACGTGTGTGGTGCCACTCGTCTACGAATCCTTGCGTGAAAGGCCCCGTAACTGTATTCTCATCTATTGCCTCCCGATAGAAACGGATATAAGGCAACAATCCGGACTCATGTAACAAAAGATCACAAATCGTTATATTCTTTTTATTGGATGATCGCAACCAGGGTAACCAGGCAGATGCCTTGTCTGTAAGTTTCAGTTTTCCCTGATCATAAAGTTTCATCACAGCGAGTAAAGTTGCGGTGGTCTTAGTCAGTGAAGCAAGGTCAAAAAGATCAGTGGGGCGCACCGCAGTCTTATCGGTATCAGAATGACTGCCAAAGCAACGATTATAAACAGGAATACCATCTTTCATCACCACCACCTGACAACCCGGGAAAGCTCCGGCAGCTAATCCTGCATTGACAAGCGAATCAACACGATGCAACCTGTATCCTTTCATACCGCAATCTTCGGGCTGTACCACAGGCTTCATTCCCGGAACAATATCACTCCCCTCACCTATTGCAAACAGATGCCCGATACGCATAGACAACCGTCCCCCGGCAGGAGCTTTGGCAAAACAAACGTCTGCAACATGTCGCTGAAGATCTTCCTCAGACGAGTGCGCTAAAACAACAGTAGCGGTACGTTCCAACATCGTCCGGATTGGAAACATCGCCCGGTAAGAAGTGAAAAAGACACAGGTAACAGGTACCTGTAAATCCAATGTATTCAGAAGTGGGGCACATGCAGCCAATTCTTCTTTCTCCATCGTAACAGAGATAACGACACGACGAAAACGTTTCAAATCATTAGTGATCCGGTACCACTCTTCCTCTGTCATGTCTTTTGTGATCCGAAAACATTCCACCGGCGATGTATACTGAACAAAGCGGTCGATAAAGGGTTGATCGGACTTTTCCCTACCTACACACAGAATGGCCGTAGACTGATCGGCCGGCAAAGGTATTGTACTAAAATTATTGCGTAATACGGTCACTCCCGCAAAGCGCAACTTGCTCGCAAGCGCTTGTGCTTCGACTGTATGAATGCGCCCATTCAATCCATCTGCAGAGATTCTGTTTTCTTGATCCAATCCTAACAGATACTTATAAGTTAATATCTTACGGCATTTGGCTTCCACCTCATCCACACTTAAATCTCCCCGGTCAATAGCTGCCATCACCGTCTCAAGTGCTTGTTCTATATCCCTGCCCACAAGCACCATATCATTGCCCGCCCGTAGCGCTTTGGCTGTAACATCACGCTCACCGGATACGGCTTTCATTGCCAACGCATCAGTAAACACCAATCCGCGAAAGCCTAACTCTCCTTTTAAAACATCTGTCACGACACTTCGTGACAAAGAAGCAGCAGTCAACCTGTCCGGTTCCAATTCCGGTACGCGCAGGTGCCCCACCATGATACCTCCCAATCCGGCACGAATCACCTCACGAAAAGGTAACAACTCAATGCTATCCAACCGGGCACGGTTATAGTACACGGTTGGCAATGCTTTATGAGAATCTACATCCGTATCCCCATGCCCCGGAAAATGCTTACTGACAGACAGTATACCACCACTTTCCAGACCACGGGCATAAGCTAATACCCGTTCGGCTACAGTCTTCGGATCACCTCCAAACGAGCGTATGTTAATTACCGGATTCTCCGGGTTGGTATTCACATCTGCATCCGGAGCAAAATTGACGTGGACACCTAACTCGCGGAGTTCACGGGCTACCTCATGTCCATATTCTTCTATCAGTGAATTGTTTGTTATACAGCCCAATGCTGCGTTTTTAGGAAAAAGAGGTGTATCCTGCAATCGCATGGTAAGCCCCCATTCCCCATCAAAGGTTATCATTAGAGGAATCTCTGTTTCCTGCTGTGCAAGGTTAGTCAGTCTCACCTGCCCGCCGGCTTCTCCACCGGAAAAGAGTAATCCGCCTACTTTATATTTCTTTGCCAGCCGGCGTACCAGCTTTTCGTTCTTTTTGCTCCATTCCGGACTTAGTGTATAAACAAATGTCTGACCGACCTTTTCCTTCAGACTCATCCCCGAAAGCATCTTGTCCACCCACTCCCGGCATGCATCGTCTTCCTGCCGGGGAAGCAAACAGGGTACTTGTTGTGCCATCAGAGGCGCTACCGCTACCAACCACACAACAAGTATACATATCATTTTCCTCATCGTTCAAATGTCAAATCTATCTTCCCCACAAAAACACCGTTTTTACCTGTATGAGATACAGGTACACTCTCTCCATCCAGATTCACAAAAAAAGCCGGTTCCTGCATGAAAGTATGTGAATGCCCACCCAGTACCACATCAATATTGCGGGTTTGATGCACCAACATTTCATCTTCTTTTATTCCCATATGCGAAAGACAGACAACGGCATCACATCCTTCTACTTCTTTCAATTTGGCAGCAATTTCATTGGCTACGGCCACAGGATCCTGAAAGGTTACTCCTTCGTATTTATCCGCCTGCACCAGTCCTTCCATTTTTGCACCAAGGCCAAATACACCTATCTTCAAACCATCACGTTCCAATATAACATATGGTTTTACAAGCCCTTCAAGCACTGTTCCTTCCACACCATAATTGGCACATACTATCGGAAAATCTGCCATTTTGAACAAACGCGCCATATTCTCCAACCCAAAGTCGAACTCATGATTGCCAATGGTGGCAGCGTCGTACTTCATGAGATTCAACATTTCTACTTCTACTTCACCTTTAAAAAGATTGTAATAAGGGGTACCCTGCGAAAAGTCTCCACAGTCGAACACCAATACATTCGGATTGTCTTTACGAAACTGGT
The DNA here is from genome assembly GCF_964240755.1 of Bacteroides sp. HPS0048. Lineage (NCBI taxonomy): Bacteria > Pseudomonadati > Bacteroidota > Bacteroidia > Bacteroidales > Bacteroidaceae > Bacteroides > Bacteroides sp. HPS0048. The sequence continues at coordinate 106,187 of NZ_CAXSVC010000011.1, forward strand.
CAAGCATGGTGGCACGACGTACAAATCCACCCATTCCGGCATATTTATCGGCTGCATGTATATCTATCGGCTCTATGCGACTGTGGGTATCACTGGTTTGCAACAAAGTGAGTGTTTTAGTCTGTTGCGCAAATCCCGGAAGAAACACACACAGGAAAAACAATATAGTGACTGATATCTGATATCTTTTCATCTTCTCATAATTTGGTAGTTCGTTATTCATAATTATTTCACCGTAATTCTTCCTTCCATACGTGAAGTGATCTTTTTACCGGCTTTAGTCTGCTGCTCTACATAGTTCATAAACAGCCCACGTAGAGTAGCACCGGGAGGACAGTCTCTTTTTTCAGCCTTTGCCAACGGTCCCATTCCGTCATTCCCATCTGCCAGATAGTCAATAGTAGCTACCGTATACAGTTTATTATCATCGATTGGCTTACCACCAATAGTACCATCAAGTAATTTACCGTCTTTAGTGATTTCAAGACGTACTCCACTTACTCCTTCACCTTTACAGGCCGCTATGGCCGCAAACAATTCTTTCAATACGCTTCCCTTTAGCGTCACTACACACAAAGAATTCTCAAAAGGCAATATCTCATAAATATTTCCACAGGTTATCTCTCCTTCAGAAAGAATATTCCGCAAACCACCCATATTCATCAGACCCATATCGGCAGGTTTACCCAAAACTTGGGTAGCAGCCCCTTTCAGCACATCCGCTACCAGATTGGATAGCAAACTTTCCGGTCCTCCCTTTTCCATTGTCATTTCGCTTGTACCTACTACACGATACATCATGCTGTCTACCGATGCCTTGTAAGGGGCTAACAGCGCCACAGCCTCTGCATCAGGATGGGTATCCCAGACCGAATCAATTGTAATCATACTTCCTTCGGTATTCACCAGTTTATAAGGTGACTGACATGAAGAAAGCATCAGGAGTGCCATCAGAGCCACTCCGGAAAAGAGCTTTTCATAAGTTTGTTTCATATCTTGTTTTTTTAATCGTGCTACAAATATAGATAAAAATGTTGGTAGTGTGCTAAATAATTCGTTACTTTGCACCGCTTTCGCGCAATCGCTGTCAGGAGAGAGTTGCCTGATATGTTGCGTTGTAACGATAAAACAATTTAATAACAAGAACAATGGATTTCATTAAAATTGCAGAAGAAGCATTTGCTACCGGTAAACAACACCCAAGCTTCAAAGCAGGTGACACAGTAACTGTAGCATATCGTATTATCGAAGGTAACAAAGAACGTGTGCAGTTGTACCGTGGTGTTGTTATCAAAATCTCCGGTCACGGAGACAAGAAACGTTTTACAGTACGTAAAATGTCAGGAACTATAGGTGTAGAAAGAATTTTCCCGATTGAGTCACCGGCTATCGATAGCATTGAAGTGAACAAGATAGGTAAAGTTCGTCGCGCTAAACTGTATTATCTGCGTGCACTTACCGGTAAAAAAGCAAGAATCAAAGAAAAAAGAGTTAACGGTTAATTCCGAGACCCTTCGATTCGAGATAAAAAAGAGAGAATTCCACAAGGAATTTTCTCTTTTTTATTGTAGCATTTATCAGGAAATATCCAAATGAACCGATTCTAAATCAGATAGAGATTTTTGTTTGCATTATTATTAACATTCCTGACGAACCTATTTAAAACATAGTAAAAGTACGTATTTTTAAGCAACAAAAATACGTACTTAACACACTGTTAATATGCATATTAACGATGCATTAAATACGTACTTTAAATTGGTATATATACGGTTGAAAGGACTATTACTCAATATATGAATCTTTCAAAAATAATGTAGCTTATCTTTTAATAAACTTCACTGTTTTGACCATATTCCCGATAGATACTTTTGCCAGATAATAACCATCTGCCAGGCCCGAAATATTTGTTTCCGGTACAGCCGAGGTTCTAACGTAATTTCCGGTAATATCGTAAATATCAAGTTTATCTCCTGCATTCATTCCATCAACATAAAGCATACCTGATTCGTAACGAACAACAATTGCTTCTATTGAAGTACCGTTAATAGAAGTGGGCTTAGCAAAGGATACTGTAATAACCATATCTTCAGTTACAGTATAAGTACTTCCCGTAAGTGGTGTATCGTTTACCTTCAGATAAGCCAGCACATATCCAGAAGCCGGAGTAGCCGTAATGGTAAGTTCCGTTCCTTCTTCAATTTGGTTTGCGCCACTCACTAATGGCGTACTTCCATTCATTACAGTCAATGTTCCGTTGGCTACTTCCGCCGGTAGTGTAACAGTATGTTTTATAGTAGCAGCCGGACGTCCTTCCACAAAAGTCACAGCAGTTGTAGCTGCATTTACAGAAGTATACCATCCCCGGTTCGTAACAGTTAGTTCCGAGTATTCTGCATTACATGCTCCACCAGTTCCTTTATTACTAAAAACGCCATTGGCTTCTGTTCCGTCAAAACTGTAACGACAAATCAAGTCATCTGGAGTATTGCTTTGCTCCATAGAACTTTTAATTTCTTCAGCCGAAAGAACTTTATTCCAAAGTTGAATTTCACTTACTGCACCTTCGAATCCCTGATTTCCAATAAAAAACACAGAAGCATCGGGTAATAATCCGGCTCCCTGATTGCCTTTAAATTTATCTTCTGCAACTAAAATTCCGTTTTTGTACAAGGATATTTTATTATTAATATTACTAATAACTATAGTTACAAATGCCCATTCGCCAACAGAAATAGTTTCGTCCGTCACTTTTGTAATAGCATCTTCGTCAGGGAAACCGCCATCATTCTTTGTTCTGCTAAAAAGCTCGAGCTTTCCGTCCTTGAATCTGACGCAGAAGCTGGGCGCCGGTGTCCAGTGTTCAGCTTGAACGAGTCCCATAATATGCCCACTCTGATTAATTGGTTTTACCCATGCAGACATAGTAAATTCACGCGTACGGTTATCGTTGTCTGAAGAACCGACTACATGTTCTCCCAAAAGTTTATCATCAAAGCGAATTGCATAAGAAGTACCGGAACCATTAGACAAACTTGTAGGTTCTATTTTAACTGCATTTTCACTTGCTCCCATTTGTAGGAAAGGAAAGCACATCGCCAATAAAAAGAATAGAAAATGTTTTCTCATAATAACTAATTTTTTAAAATTAAACAAAATACTGCTTGTATCTATAAAGCAGATAAAAAGAAAGTATCCCTAGTAAAAAAGTTTTTTTTCATTCTTCTATTTTAAGCTTAAAATCATAAAAGTCTATCTAAAGTCAAACATTTAAGCAAATTCTTAATTAAGATTATATCCACAATTACAATAGCTCGTTAAATTCAAAGATTAACAGATAATAAATAAGAGCAATCGCTACGCAACGTATTTCTCATGCTGAACCAAGGATATACTCGTGTAAGCTCAGAAAGTACAGGGAAAACAATATCAGCATTGGGCCATGAATTGCAACGAACAGGTGACTGCAAAAAAGAGATTTAAAGTCAAAAAAAATAAAGAGTAAAATCTATTTTAAAATAGATCTTACCCTTTATCTTCACGAGAAAGAAAAGTACTTACCAAACACCACTATATAAAATCAGATAAATCTCTGAATAACTTTTTTTATAAGAGCATTAAAGTTACTTCTTTTACGTTTTCATCTATATTATTTCTTAACAAGCTTAAGAGTTCTATACAACTTTCCGTCTTTCATAACCTGAAGTAAGTACATTCCCTGACCTCCTTCTACAGATACATTGACTATTTCTCCTTCATTCGCTTTCAGAACAATAGATTTGATCTGGTTCCCCTTTACATCCAGAATATTAACAGAATATTCACCACTTTCAAGGAACTTCATATTTACCGATTCTACAAACGGATTAGGATAAACAGACAAGCCGAGTTCTGCATCAAACTTATCGATTCCTGTTCCTCCCTGCACAATTGTGATATATTCAGCCAAGTTTTCAGAATCTTTTCCCCACAAGTTAGAAATCATTAGTCCAGCATTGAATGTACCAGCTGTTTTATAGGTAACTTTCAACTCTTTTCCATTTGTTTCTGCTGGTAAGGTAGCTCCTGCAAGATTCCATTCTGGGGCAGTCTTTATTTCAAGAGATCCCGGAATACCCGGATAACCGATATGCTGATTGTCCGCTGCTTTTTGAACATAAGAAGCACTGGACGTACCTTCGCCGCCACTACCTTCCATCACAACGATTTTTCCTTTTAGATCTCCACCTTTTCCAAGATTTGCAAAAGTTTCATCTTCCGCTTTATTTTCGAAAGTATAATAAGCTATCAAACCCTCAGGAGCATCTTCATAACCATTCATACAGGCAAGCACCTCTTCATCTGTCAAAGCTTTGTTCCACACCTGTACTTCATCGATCCAGCCATTAAACCCTGATTTGTAAACGCCACCACCACCGAAGAATATATTCGCAACTGCAGTTTTATCGATACGGCTGTCAGATGAGTTCTCACGACGAGTAGATGCATTGAAAGTGGTTTCAGCCAGTTTTTTTCCGTTCAGATACATCTTTTGCAATTTATTTTCCTGTGTCACAACCAAATGGTTCCATACATTAGGCGTAATACTATAGCCGGTGGACATCATATCCTCATTCGGGCTGTCATGAGCAGTCCATCCCATAGTATTGAATGAAACTTCATTTGCAGCATGCTTTCCCCATTCCGGGCGTATAGTCACCCAAAGATCTCCCCAATTGTTATGGGGCCAGCTATCGGCAATCGTATTTTTATTGATCAGATTTGTTCCCTGCTTGTCATGCGAATACGACTCTACTTTAAACCATACGGCATAAGAATAAGTCATTGTGGTCTGTGCTTCTCCCGGTACCATAAACATGTTGGGATCTACGATTTTCAATCCACGTGAAACCCGTCCTTCTCCGTCTTTCGAAGTATAACTGAATTTTACTTCTTTGTCTGTTTCGGCTTTCTGTATATCAGAAGCAAATGTAAGGATCTGCGGCATAGCTCCTGTAGATTCGGGCGTAATTTGCACGAACCCTCTGGTAATGGATTCATCTCCTTCGCTATTAGTAATATACAAATCATACAATCCTACTTTCGCAATGGATAGTTCCAATTCGGATGCATTGGAAACACTACCCATACTTGTGCCGGTCAACGGGTCTTTAACTTCCCACTTCTGAGCCGGTTTTTGCATGGTATCTTCAAATTTGATAACAAATGATTCATTCGGCTTGATGACAGGCTTATTAATAATAAGTTTGCTCGAAGGTTCATTATAAGGAATTTCCTGGTATTCAGTCCATGCAATAGCAGAGCCATTTTTTCCATCAGGCGATACGGCACGAACTCCAAAACGTCCTTCACGCCCTTCCATACCCGGTACTACCGGCGCATCAATTACATAAGCTGCCCATGAAGGAGTAGCAGTCAACAGTTGTTCAGCTTGTCCTTGCTGTTGGAAATAAATTTCGTAATACCATGTTCCTACTTCGTCATTATAGGTTTTTACACCACCTGCCTCTTCACGGCTTGCATAACGTACTTTGAAGTCCAGAGCATTGTAACGTCCACGTAGAATCTCTACTTCCTTGATATCCGGTTTCACCGTTGTAAATGTCTGTCCCGGATTAATGACAGACAGTTCACCAACCAACATAGCGTAATCTTCAGGTGTATTTTCAACACTGATACCCAACATAGCCACTACATCGTTGGCCTGCAAACCCAAGTCAGATAATTTAGCGGTAAACGTTGTCCACTCTCCCTGATTAGCTGCTGCCGGTATGCTAATCTCTTTGTATTGATTGAGAGCATCTCCTTTTGCAACGAAAAGTTTAGCATTCGTACCGGTTCCATTCAATGTCTTGTAAGTAATGGAAATCGTATAATCCGGCTGTATATCGAATTTTGTCTTGAAGAGTTTCACACGTGAAAATTCCGTTTTACCGTGAAGTTTCATACAAGATCCTCCGAACCATGCATCTTCAAATACAAGATCTGCCTTGACCAAACCTTCAACATTTTCTGTTGTTACCACATCCTGACGGTCGGTTATCCACCATCTCCATGTAGGCAGGAAGTCTTGCATACCTAAATTGTACCATTTATGATCGAAAACAGTCTTGCCTTCTTTCTTAAATGTTAATCCGTTACCCAAACTAAAGCGGGTCACAAAAGGAAGCTGCTGAAGAGTGGATTTTGCAGAGATGAATGTAGCCAGACCATGAAATGTTTTCAGATCAGAGTTTGCCAAAGTGGCATCTTCGCGAACAGAAGGTAATAATCCCGGATTGCGGTATCCTCCGGAGAAAGTCAGTTCCTGCTTCTGCAGATAGGCTTTCTGAATAGCAATGTCGGAGGTACCGTCATCTGTTGCACTCTGATGTAGCAGACTTTGAGCATGAGCCCCCCAGAAACCGATAGAGATTTTATTATTTAATAGAGCTTTCCAAGGAGCTTTATAAGCTCTTCCCTGAATGTCGAATCCTGCATAATAATCATAACTGTTACGGTTCAACTTTTCAGCATAAGCCACGGAGTTTTTCAAAAGTCCATCAGACCAGTTATAATTGGCAAACATCATATCGGTCACAACTTTTTCACCATTTCCAAACATTTTTTCATTGTGCGATCCTAACCCCCTGTCAAATTGATAGCTTCCACCTTCATTTGTTCCGTCATACCAATGAAGTTGAAAATCCCAACCAATCTCTTTGGCTTTTACATGACAATCGGCAAAGAAATCAATGATATCACTCATAAAACCGGTAGTAGACCTAAATTCGGAATTACACCCGAGACCGTCTATCCCATAATATTTCATGATTTCTACCAACTTCCTTGAATTTTTAAACGTATCATCATCATTCCTTTCAATTAGTTTGCGGAAGTTTCTGGAGTTATCATCGGTACCATATGGGCTCAGATAGGCAGCAAACGGTACAGACAATACACAGCCCACTTTCACTCCGTTTTTGTGTGCGGCATCGGTCATGCCGGCACTGACACGCACCCAGGGAGCCGTCCAGTTGCCATGAATATCAAGGTATGACCACATACTGAAATTATCTCCTTCAAGGCAATAACGGGGAAGTGCTTTCCACTTTGTGCTGGGATCGTCCAATGGCACCCACAGGCACATCTTACGTCCCGGGTCTACGTTCTGATGGATGCGATAATCTCCCTCATCGATACGAGCTAACGGACGTACGCGAGAAATATAAAACTGTTCATCCATTTCCGTAACCTCTCCAGGAGGTATCCCTATCTCCCAGGCATCGAAAATGCTATGCATACTAACGGTAACATCCTTGATATCCAACGGATGTTCCGGTGTGCGTTGTGCCCAAACAGAGGTTGTGGTGCACAATGCTAAAGCTAACATGGTGGTTAGTTTTTTCATAATACTTAGTTTTTAATGAATATAAAATTTTAATAAAGGATTTTAAAAATTAGGAGCTTCCGTATCCCACCAAAGGCGGGTAGCCTGTTTGTCTTCTCCTCCCAGCGCATCAAGGCCACTTGTAATAATGTCCTGCTGTACGGCTTCATTTTCCGTACCGGGGAAAGGCATTCTTCTGATCAAGTCTCCTTGTTGCAGGCTTCCGTCTCCATCTTCCACGTTGAGTACCGGAAAAATCTTAGGATAGCCCGTACGACGCATATCACTCCATCCTTCAAACGAATACGGGAAATTGGCTATGTATTTTTGGGTGATAATTTTTTCCAGTTTTGTTTCCAGATCGTCCCCTTCATTCCATTTTACACCAATCCGGGTGACACTTTCAATATCGTTGTTCGAATCCATGGGATCTTCATATTTGTATTTCACCGCATTTTCCAATCCCATGTATTTGTCTACTATACTATTATATTCCATATCGTAACCCAAATCACCTGCAAACGCATTCCGTATACCCGCCTCATAAAATGATTTTGCTGTACCTCCCATATTCCATTGACGTAATGCACCTTCAGCTCTCAGAAACTGTACTTCGGAAAGTTTCATCAATCCCAACATACTATTTTGGATAGCATTGCCAGACACACGCGAAAAAGCGGTTCGTGGATTAGCTTCGCTACTCTGACCAGCCAGCATACGTATACCAGCCCGTAAACCAACGATTTTACTTCCCGCTGTCAGTACTTTATCAGGATTTTTATTGTCTACCAGGCTGCTTGAGTTGGGAAGGCATATGAAATCCAAATAAGGATGTTCAAGGCTTCTTAACATGCTTTCAAACGATGCATTCAGTCGTGAGTCATTCCACGTTTCTGATATCATAGCAAGCGGATGTTCAAAACCTACTTTATTGGCCGACAAACCGACTTGTTGATTCTCATTCTCTATAACACCGGCCTGAACAGCCTCCTCTGCCCACTGTTTTGCTTTTTGAGGAAGAATCTTAACTACCCGCATGGCTATACGAAGCTTCAGCGAGTTAGCAAAACGCATCCATGTATCTATTTTCTGATCGGTCAACAGGTCATAGTCTCTCAGCAATCTGTTCACTCTCGTTTTATACCATTCCGGACGCGATTCATAACTACGGAAACAAGCGGAAATTGTATCAATGTTATCTACAATCGTATAATAAATATCTTGTAGCGGAGTATAAGTATATGGATGCTCTTGCTTATTCTCCTTATAATTTATATAAGGAAACGGTCCGTATATATCGGCTATTTCCTGAGAAGCATAATTGTAAAGAAGCAGGCTGATAGCTTTCATTTCCGGAATAGAGTCTATATCCGGATGATTCATAAGAGGTGCCAATCCGTTTTTAACTGTCAGGAATGAGCCGTTGGAAGCACTATTGAAAGCTTCACTGTTGTAATAAGTAGACACCATGCGTCCGTCAAAATTTTGAGGAAGACAGAAATAACCGGCATAATTATCAACAGTCAGATTGAACTGGAACTGGTAAGCATGAGCTCCGGGAGGATTTCCATCTTTACCTCCGCGCATGGCAAACTCACAGGTCAGCATAGTTCCGAATGGTTGTTTCAGTTTGGTAAGCGCCTGGGTGAAACCTTCTTCACTGATTTCTCTATGATAATCTATTTTATCAGCGGCACCGTAGTGTATCTCAGGATCACCTACTTCTTGCAACCCTGTATTTTCTGCCCCGGGAACATCGAAGTCAAAACATGATTGTAAACCGATCATGCAAATGGCCAAGCAAAAATAGTTTATAAATATCGTTTTCATGATTGTTTCTATTTTTATATGTCTCATATATGAATGTCTATTTAAAAGTTTGCTTTAACAGAAAAGCCGAATGAACGAGTGGACGGCATGTTGAATATCTCGAATGCACCCAAGCCGTTTTGTGTGGAAAGCGAAATATCAGGATCAACCGGTGCGTCTTTGTATAAGAACAGAAGATTACGGCCAATGAAAGAAAGGGATACATTTCTGCCCATTCCCAACAAATTGCGGAATGTATACCCCAGTGACACCTCTCTCAACCGGAAATTAGTAGCATCGTACACATACTGAGTTGCATTCACATCTCCACCGATAGAACTATAATAACTTTCAATCGGCGCAAGATTTCCATCAGGCATAACTACTGCAGGTTGTCCGTTCCACACCAGCGAAGGATCTCTCTCGGCAGCCAGACGAGCATTCGCAGTACGTTGTGAAGAGCCTAAGCGGTCTAATTCGGCCTCGGTGAAAGAAACAACTTTCCCTCCGATTTTACCGTCTATCAAGAAATACAAAGTAGCATTTTTATAGCTAAACGAATTACTCCATCCCAACTGATACTTAGCATTCATATTGCCTACATACATTTCAAATTTCTTATCAGAAAGAGTAGGTCTTCCACCAGTCAGTACAATGTTTCCCTGTTCATCACGTTTAAAATCGGTAGCATAAATATCTCCGTAAGATCCTCCTTCTTTGTATTTAACTTTCAGTTTATTGTTAGCAATAGACTGCTCTGTAGGCATTTCACGTCCGTTACTGTCACGATATGTCTTTACTATTACGTTATTGTTATACGAAAAATTGACTGACGTTTTCCATAAGAAATCTTTAGAGTCAAACAGATTGTATGAAACAGTTGTCTCTATTCCCGAATTTCGGATAACACCCGAATTCACCGGACGTTGTCTGCCTGCATCCTGAATCAGTAGATAACTATTGTGCATACTCGAATTATAGTAAGTAAATTCAAGCTCCAAAGCATTATCGAAGAGAGCCACGTCAAATCCGGTTTCAAACGATTTGGTCTTTTCGGGAATAGCATTCTCGAAGCGAGTATAAGGTGATGGAGTGATAGCGCCGGTACTTGGATTGATGCCTATATTAGAGAACATTATGTTGGGAATGGAATTACCCACTTCACTATAAGAAGCTCTTACTTTCAGGTTATTAAACACCTCCGGCAATTCAAAAAACCGATGTAGCAGTGCATTGGCACCCGCAGAGAAATAACCATAATTATCAGAAAGGCCGTCATTAGCAAATTGTTTAAAGGCACGATACCAGTCTCTACGATAACTACCTTCCAGATAAACCTTCTCCTTGTATCCTACCTGCCCGGTGAACAACAAACCTTTAGCCCAGTTGGATGTTTTGTTGTAGGTTCTTTCAGAAAAATTACCGCCCGATGCATTGGGTTGAAACAAATTAATTAACGTAGATATTTTTTTCATCGTAGGATCAAAAGTGGTAGCTTCCGTCCAGATTTTCTGCATGTTTCCTTTCATGCTCTGGAGCGTTCCGCCTACAGAGGCAGATACGGAAAAGTCACCAAAACTCTTATTATAACTGAGCATACCGTCTAAATACATTTCCGTATATGTATTCAGTTCCTGTCCGTAGATACCCCGGTCTTCCATCTGGCTAGGATTCCAGGTGGTAGCCATACGCATATTTACATCTTCCAAGCGGGTATGATCAATACTAAACCGACATTGCAGTCTCAGTCCGTCAATAATTTCATAACTTCCGGCAATATATCCATAGGCACGGTTTTCATAATTGATACGGGTATTACAGTTGACCAGCCAATAAGGATTGTTTTGTCGCTTACTCGCATATGGCCATATTTGCTTAGGTCCTTGTAACTCTACCGTTCCCTTGGTGAATACATTATTATTATCATAATAACCATGCTGATTGGAAGTCCATGTAGCATTTTCTTCGCGATAGTTTTTCTTATAATAGTCCATATCTATGTTGCGAGGTGTTGTGTAAAGGTCGTAAAGCGGATTCAGAGAAGTTCCTCCTCCAGGACGGTTACGAGTTTCTGAATTTACATAATTTATTGCAACATCAACATTCAGTTTTTTATTAAAAAGGGTATAGTTCTGACGAAACGTCATGATATGACGATTAAAGTAGTTACGTTTGATCATACCATTGGCATTAGTATTTGCATATGAGAAATAAGTAGTTACGTTTTCTGTACCGCTACTTAATGATACGGATGTATTTGTAGTAACTCCCGTACGGAAAAAGTCTTTTACGTCATCACGGCTTTCATTTCTTAAATGCGCATTCGGATAAGCCATCTCTTCCGGAGTTAATTCGGAAAGTTTTTTTCCCCAGCTATTCAATGCCAGCGTACCGGCAGCAACATTGATTGCTGCACCATAAACATTTTGTATTTCAGGTGTCAATAAAGGATTTTCAAAAGTGATGTTAGAAGATACATTAATACTTAACTTGCCTTCTTTCCCTTTTTTAGTGGTAATCATTATGGCACCATTGGCTGCCGCACTACCATAAAGAGCAGCTGCATTGGCTCCTTTCAGGATATTAATACTTTCAATATCATCTGGATTAATAGCAGATAGCGGATCCGAGCCTTCGGTTATATTTGCATATTCCAGACTTTCTCCGTCATTAAATCCCGCCTGTGAACGTGTATTGTTCGTGATCGGAATACCGTCAATCACCACAAGCGGACTGTTATTTCCCAGAACCGACTTATTACCTCTCAACAATATCTTTGAAGCACCACCGGCACCACCGGCACTGGGGGTAATGGTCATTCCTGCCGCTTTTCCCTGAAGAGCGTTCACAAAGTTAGCATCCTGAACTTTCGTAAGTTCCTCTCCACTGACTTTCTGTGTGGCATATGTCAACGATTTCGATTTACGCTGGATGCCCATTGCAGTGACTACCACTTCATCAAGAGTTTTGGCATCTTCTTCCATTGTAATATTTATGAACTGTTTATTGGCAGAAACAGTCACAGGCGTATAACCGATATATGAAAATACCAGCTCACCGGTGAGTTTGGGAACCTTAATAGTATAGTTACCATCTAAGTCTGTGATTGTTCCAATACCAGCATGTCCTTTTAGGGTTACATTCACTCCTGGCAACGGCTCTCCCTGCGAGTCCACCACTTTACCGCTAATGACATTATCCTTTCCATCCTGTAGTATGGTCTCGTTGCCTATTGGCCTATTAGAAAGAATAATATAGGAACCTTCCGTAGAATAGCTGACATTTGTTCCTTTCAGCAATTGATTTAAAACACTCGATACGGTAGCATCTTTGACTTTTATCGATACTTTTTTTTGAGTATCGATACTGGAGTTTACAATAAATAGATAGTCCGTCTGACTTTCTATTTCATTAATCACTACTTCTAACGGACTGTTGAGTTGAGACAAAGTTACACGTGCGTTTTGAGAATGCACATCCTTTGCTTTCAAACTAAAAACAGAAATAAAGGCTAACAAGAGGGTAATTCTCATAATCTTAAAAAGATGATTAGTTTTTAATTTTTGGAGGCATAGTTCACCACCCAAAGATTTTTTTTTCATATCTTTGTTATGTTTAATATAGTTATTAGATAAATTGTATTATTCAGAGCGTTGATGTAGTTTGCAGCTATCAGCGCTCTTTTCCTTTGAGTTTCATTGAGTCAGGTTTTCCATGTTTTTCACCATAGGCTGTCTATTTTATATAAATTATTTGATTTTCTTCATTTCTTTCAAAAGTGAATTTGACATCCTTCTGTAATACCCTTAAGGCATATGAGATGCCATCCGACTGACGAAATTTACCGGTATAACGGGCGCTTAAGACCTTCTTATTTTCAATCTTTATAGTCACCCCGTAGCAAGTCTCGAATTTGGCCATTATATTGTTGAATGTTTCATCTTTAAAGCAGATGAGTCCCTCTTTCCACCTATAAATATTATAATCCTCTATTGGAACTGCTTTTAAATCTCCCCGACTCAGGATTGCCATTTCATCGGGTTTTATCAATAGTTCTTTTGTACCGGACGTTACTTTGACAGAACCTTCCATCAGAGAGGTTACAAAAGCATCATTATCGGCATACGCTTCCAGGTTGAATTTAGTACCCAAAACTTCTACATTTCCTTTGGTTGTTTCTACAATAAACGGTTTTTGAACATTGTGTGCTACTTCAAAATAGGCTTCTCCGTTCAAATGTACTGTTCGGTTCTTTCCTGTAAAGGAAGCCGGATATTCTATGGTTGATCGCGAATTAAGCCAGATTACCGTTCCATCCGAAAGTTCAAGATTAATTCTTTGCCCTGCAGGAACCGTAATTTTCTGCATTGCCAATAACTCTTCGTTCGGATAATAATTAGTATATATATATGTACCTATTAAAGTGATTGTTATTACAGCAGCAATTTTCAATACCTCTTTTATCCGGTTGTAACCAATGAAAAATTTCTTCTTTTGGAAAGAACGAACTTTATCTTCGTCTGCTGACAATACCAATGTATCAAACAGCTTTCGTTCCTCTAAAAAGAGCTTATAATTATCCGGTGACGCCTCCATCCAGTTTCTTATCCGGATCTCTTCCGGCATGGAAGTTTTTCCTTGAAAAAAGTTATATAATAGTTCTTTATCCATGATTGATCATTAAAAATGCATACACTCTTTTTATCTTCTTATTTGTAAAGCAGATAATAAAGGTATATCCCTAGTAGAAAATTGTTTTTTTAATAGAAAAATAAATAGAGGAATACAGGAAGATAGTCTTTCAGACTGATTCTCAACTCTTTGAGAGCCTTACCTATATGAAATTCAACACCTTTGGTTGATATATCCATTTTTGCAGCTATCTCTTTGTGAGACATATTTTGCATACGGCTCATAATGAAAATCTCCCGGGTACGCGAAGGAAGTTTAGCTAAGGTACGGTTAACGATTTCCATCGCTTCCGCATTAAAAAGTTCACTGGGATTACATGCTTCAAGAGTAGCAATACGGGTACTGAGCTCCCATTCAGCATGAGACTGAATACTTTCTTCAATATCTTTATGTATTTGTTGCTGCTGAAGATAATTCAGACATTTGTGTTTTACAACAGTGAGCACATAAGCAGGTATATTGGTATTTTCATCTAACCGCTCCCGGTTTTCCCAATAATAAACCAATGAATCTATCACTATATCTTCTGCTACTACCATATTTCGCACGTATGTTTGCGCAAAACGGGTAAATCTCCCTTTATAGTCGGTAAACAGTTGGTTAAAAGTGATTGGTTCAAGAGTATCGCTCATTGCTTTTTTCATGTATTTAATACAAAGGTAGCAAAAATGCGAATGTAAGATAAACAATCTTAAGTTTTTTTTAAGAAACATATCCTATAGCATATTTTTTAAAAAAGGCAGAATAACTTTTTCCGACCATACATAGTATATAAGAAACAAGCGAATTATCGACAAATTAAGCTGAATATTATAGATGTCACATCAAAATACAAAGTTTTATAGATTTCGTACGCATGAAACAAGATATTCCTTAAAACAAAGAGGGTCTATACGATACTTATGGAAGTTTTTTCCCGGTACATTGAGATATAACGATGTGCAATGAAGTAATATATATCCAAAACCATAATGAGCTAAATAACTTTGTGTTAATATTGTTAATACGTTTTTTAACGTTTTAATTTGCCCCTCCCAAAATGTACAATTTAACATGACAAGAATGTACGATTTAGCATAACAAAAGTGTACTATTAACACTCATATAAGCATACACTTTTGACACACCTTAAACAGAAGAATCATATTCACTATAAATCAATCACTTACATAGAAAATAAATATTCAATTCTATCTTATAACTCCTTTTAAAGAATTCCTATAATTATCTTTCTGACAACTATATATTTACCATATAAACCATTGATAAAAAGAAAACGAAATCTTATTATTTCTTCGTTGATTTAGCTTCCACCGGACTTTTTCAAGTGTATCCTCGATCAGAAAATCCAAAGCCCCGAATGAACAACTGGTTCATCCGGGGCTTCATTACCTTTATAAATAATTAATGGGACACGCCTATTACATATCTTTCAGTTCCCAAGCCAATGCACTGGCACCCAATACAGCAGCATCAGAATCTTTCAGTTCAGAAACCAGCAATTTGGTTTTTCCTTTATAGATATTAAGCAGGTTGTCTTCCATGGCTTTGTGGATCGGCTTCATAATGTAATCACCCGACTTTGCCAGACCACCGAACAATACAATCGCTTCCGGACTGGAGAACGCTATGAAATCTGCCAGTGCTTCACCAAGCAAAGTACCCGTAAATTCAAAAATCTCCTGTGCCAATTTATCACCTTGCACTGCTGCGTCATATACATCCTTAGAAGTAATGTTTTCAGCAGAAATATTACGCAAAAGGCTTGCATCTGTACGGGCAGCCAACAATTCACGTGCTGTACGAGCCACACCTGTAGCCGAGCAGTAAGTCTCCAAACAGCCTTTACGACCACAACCGCACATACGTCCTGTACCGCGACGAACAATCACATGGCCCAATTCGCCGGCAAAACCGTCATGACCATAAACCATTTGTCCGTTAATTACGATACCGCTACCTACACCTGTTCCCAGCGTGATCATGATAAAATCCTTCATACCACGGGCAGCACCATATGTCATTTCGCCTACAGCAGCAGCATTCGCATCATTGGTCAATGCAGTAGGAATACCAAGTCGCTCTTCAAACATAGCGGCCAAAGGAATAATACCTTTCCACGGCAAGTTTGGAGCAAACTCAATTGTTCCGCTATAATAATTTCCATTAGGAGCACCGATACCGATACCTTTTATTTTTTCAACTCCACCCTGTGAAATAATAAGCGGAAGAAGATTCTTGCACACTTCATCTACATACTCTTCTACTGTAGAATAGGCCTGAGTTTTCACCGAGCCACTTGCTATAATAGTTCCACGTGCATCTACTATACCAAAGACAGAATTTGTTCCGCCTATGTCAATACCCACTACATAGGGCTTTTCCATGTTTGAATTCATGATAGTTCGTTTAAAAGGGTTAGCTTATTAAATATTTATTGCACACAAATTACGTAAAGAAGATTGATTCGGCAAAATGTTTTTGAAAAAAAGTTCACTCTGTTTGCAACTTTTCGTATCTTACGTGCGTCTAATAGATGAAATTATAAGAAAATAAAAACTAAACAAAGGAAATTGTGATATACCTTAAAGACATTAACAAGACCTACTACAACGGAGCACCTCTCCATGTACTCAAAGGTATCAACCTCGATATCAAACGGGGTGAATTTGTATCCATCATGGGGGCATCGGGCTCAGGAAAATCCACTTTACTAAATATACTGGGTATTCTGGATAATTATGATACCGGCGAATATTACCTGAACAATGTATTGATAAAGAACCTCAGCGAAACGAAAGCTGCAGAATACAGAAACCGGATGATCGGGTTTATTTTCCAATCTTTCAATCTGATCTCTTTTAAAAATGCAGTGGAAAATGTAGCCCTCCCGTTATTTTATCAGGGAGTGGGACGTAAAAAGCGTAACGCTTTAGCACTGGAATATCTCGACAAACTGGGACTGAAAGACTGGGCTCATCACATGCCAAACGAAATGAGTGGTGGACAAAAACAACGTGTGGCAATAGCACGGGCACTAATCACCCAACCACAGATAATTCTTGCCGATGAGCCCACCGGAGCATTGGACAGTAAGACTTCCGTTGAAGTGATGCAAATCCTGAAAGACCTTCACAAAACAGGAATGACCATCGTGGTAGTAACTCACGAAAGCGGTGTGGCCAACCAGACCGACAAAATAATCCATATCAAAGACGGAATCATCGAACGGATCGAGGAGAATCTTGACCACGATGCATCGCCTTTCGGACAGCACGGAATAATGAAGTAAAGATATTTACGATTGGGCGATTGACTATTTACGATTGAAAAATCTTTGTAAATCATAAAGCCAAGGGACAGTCGTAAATACAAAAGTAATTTCAATCGTCTAATTGTAAATCGTTAAATCGTAAATAAAATCATGTTTGACATTTGGCAAGAAATATACGGTACCATCAAGCGGAATAAACTTCGTACCTTCCTCACCGGATTTGCTGTGGCATGGGGGATTTTTATGCTTATCGTACTGTTAGGAGCAGGTAACGGATTGATACATGCCTTTGAGCAATCGTCTTCGGAAAGAGCACTGAACTCCATAAAAATATATCCGGGGTGGACAACCAAATCATACGAAGGACTGAAAGAGGGACGAAATATCCGGTTGGACAATAAAGACCTGGATGTGACAAAACAACAATTTCAGGAAAACGTTATCAGCGTCGGTGCAACTCTGTATCAGAGAAGTGCCAATCTCAGCTTTGGCAAAGAGTATGTCAACCTGAGTCTTACAGGCGTATTTCCCAACTTTCCGGAAGTAGAAACCGTGAAACTCTCCGAAGGAAGGTTTATCAACGAAATGGATATACAACAACGCAGAAAAGTTGTTGTTCTTAACGTCAAGACAGCCGATATACTCTTCGGGAAAACCCATACAAACCCCATCGGACAAAATGTAAAGACCGGAGGTATCGTCTATCAGGTGATAGGACTATACAAAGATCAGGGAGACAATAGCTCAAGCGATGCCTATATCCCTTTTACTACTCTTCAGATTATTTACAACAAAGGTGATAAACTAAACAACATTGTATTTACCACCAAAAACCTGAAATCAATAGAAGACAACGAAGCCTTCGAAGCGCAATACCGTAAAGTGCTCGGAGCCAATCACCGCTTTGATCCCACAGACAACAGTGCTATCTGGATATGGAACCGGTTCACCAATTATCTGCGAAACATGGGCGCAATGAATATGCTCCGGATTGCCATCTGGGTAATAGGGATCTTTACGCTGTTAAGTGGTATTGTGGGAGTATCAAACATTATGCTGATTACCGTAAAGGAACGTACCCACGAATTCGGTATCCGCAAGGCCTTAGGAGCCAAACCGGGATCTATCTTATGGCTTATCATCGTAGAGAGTATTGCTATAACAACTTTCTTCGGATACATAGGTATGGTAGCGGGTATTGCCGTAACGGAATGGATGAACAGTGCTTTCGGAAACCAGCAAATGGACAACGGTATGTGGTCGGAGACAGTATTCTCTAACCCGACAGTGGACCTGAGTATTGCCATACAAGCAACTCTAACGCTGGTAGTTGCAGGAACATTGGCAGGATTTTTCCCCGCGCGCAAAGCGGTTAGTATCAGCCCGATTGAGGCACTGAGAGCGGATTAATAATATTTTCGATTGGACGATTTACAATTTACGATTAAAGGTCCTTCGTAGCTTAACAGAAATTCGAGATAAACAAATGGAGCATGAGGGAAACAAAATATTCTTTTGTCGTTTAGCTCATACCCCAATAATATAGCACTTAGTAAATAATAAAGATGCGAATAGACATGGACACGTGTGAGGAAATCCTCATCACGATAACAAGAAACAAAACCCGAAGCCTGCTTACGGCATTCGGTGTATTTTGGGGTATTTTCATGCTTGTGGCACTCATTGGCGGCGGACAGGGTATGCAAAATGCAATGCAGGTACAATTTGAGGGGTTTGCTACCAACTCAGGATTTGCCTGGCCCCAACGTACAGGTGAGGCTTACAAAGGATTTAGTAAAGGACGTTGGTGGAGTATGAACATCGATGACATTGAACGGATACGCGAAAATGTAGAAGGTATTGAGCTTATTACTCCTTCCATTGCCCGCTGGGGGGCTAAATCCGTACACGAAGACAAAAAGTTCGACTGTATCGTAAAAGGTCTGCACCCCGAATATGAAAATATCGAAGCACAGGATATTGCACTCGGACGATTTATAAACGATGTGGATATCCGCGAAGCACGTAAAGTGTGCGTCATCGGAAAGCGCGTATACGAAAGCCTGTTCACCCCGGGAACTGACCCGCTGGGGAAATACATACGTGTAGACGGAATTTACTATCGCGTTATCGGCATGTCGGTAGCAGAAGGGAATATCAATATTCAGGGACAGTCGTCAGAATCGGTTATATTGCCCTTCACAACCATGCAACGGGCCTATAACTTAGGACGTAACATAGAACTGGCCTGCTTCACAGTGAAACCCGGACTGAAAGTGACCGATATACAACCGGAAGTAGAACGTATCATTAAAGAAGCACACTTTATATCGCCAGACGACAAACAAGCAATCATGGTATTGAACACAGAAGCCATGTTTTCAATGATGGACAACCTATTCACAGGAATACGCATTCTTATCTGGATGGTAGGACTGGGTACACTGCTGGCAGGAGCAATCGGGGTATCGAATATTATGATGGTGACTGTTCGCGAACGAACCACCGAAATCGGTATTCGCCGTGCCATTGGTGCACGCCCCAAAGATATTCTCCAGCAGATTCTCTCCGAAAGTATGGTACTGACCACCGTAGCCGGAATGATGGGAATTTCATTTGCCGTGCTGGTACTTCAGGTTATGGATCTTACAATTACCAGTGACAGCGGAAGGTCTTTCGGCTTTCAGGTGACATTCGGCTTAGCCGTAGGTACTTGTCTGCTACTTGTCACGCTGGGCATGCTGGCAGGACTGGCACCTGCTTACCGGGCAATGGCAATAAAACCGATAGAGGCTATCAGGGACGAATAACAGATATGCGCCCCAAAGAAAAGTGAAAAACAAGAATAAAATAAAAATCAAAAATAAAACTAAAATGAAAAAGTTTCTGAAAATCACATTGTTAGTACTTCTGGCAGCCGGTATTATAGGGACATTTGTATTCCTGTGGATGAAATCAAGACCCAAAGTTGTTGTATACGAAACCGTAACAGCAGAGGTGGCCGACCTTCAAAAAACAACCGTAGCTACGGGAAAAGTAGAGCCACGTGATGAAATTCTTATCAAACCACAGATCTCCGGTATCATTGACGAAGTGTATAAAGAAGCCGGACAAAGTATCCGTAAAGGTGAAGTGATTGCCAAAGTAAAGGTCATTCCGGAACTGGGACAGGTAAACTCTGCCGAAAGTCGTGTGCGTCTGGCAGAAATCAATGAGAAACAGGCACAAACAGACTTTGACCGCATTGAAAAACTATTCAAAGACAAGCTGATCAGCCGAGAAGACTTTGAGAAAAGCGAAGTAGCACTGAAACAAAGCCATGTAGAAGTGCAGACAGCCAAAGATGCTCTCGAAATCATCAAGGAGGGTATCACCAAAAACAGCGCTTCACTCTCCAGCACACTGATTCGCTCTACAATAGACGGACTGATCCTGGACGTTCCGGTAAAGGCTGGTAATTCGGTTATCATGAGTAATACATTCAATGACGGAACGACTATTGCTACGGTGGCCAACATGAATGACCTGATCTTCAAAGGCAAGATAGACGAAACGGAAGTAGGCCGTATCCACGAAGGTATGCCCGTAAAACTGACTATCGGTGCATTGCAGAACCTGACATTCGACGCTACACTGGAATACATTTCACCCAAAGGTGTGGAAGAAAACGGGGCCAATCAGTTTGAGATAAAAGCAGCGGTATCCGTTCCGGACAGTGTACAAATCCGTTCGGGCTACTCGGCCAACGCAGAGATTGTGCTTCAACGTGCCCAGCAGGCATTAGCGGTGCCCGAAAGCGTGATTGAATTCAGTGGTGACTCTACATTTGTATATATAATGACAGATTCCATACCAGAACAGAAATTCCAGCGCAAATCGGTTATAGCCGGTATGAGTGATGGTATCAAGATTGAAATTAAAAGTGGCGTAACAGCCAAAGACAAAATCCGTGGAGCGGAAAAGAAAGATAAGAAGTAAAATCAATAACAGGAAATTATGAAAAAAGGACTTATTATATTCTCTCTTACCACACTCTGTGCCACCAGTCAGGCTCAGGAGGGGTGGACGCTACGCCAATGCATTGACTATGCCATCGAGCACAATATAGAAATTCAGCAAACAGCTAATGCTGCCGAGCAAAGTGCTATAGAGGCAAATACGGCAAAGTGGGCAAGGTTACCGAATTTGAGTGGCTCAGCAAGTCAGAATTGGAACTGGGGACGTTCGGCTTCGCCAGAAGATATCGGTGGTTACACCAACTCCAACACCTCAAGTACACAGTTCGGCATTAATACAAACATACCACTTTTTACAGGATTACAAATACCTAATCAATATGCACTTTCCAAACTGAACCTTAAAGCCGCTATTGAAGATCTGAATAAAGCAAAAGAAGATATTGCTATCAACGTGACATCTTCTTATCTGCAAGTTTTGTTCAATATGGAACTCAGTAAGGTAGCAGCCAGCCAGACGGAACTCAGCAAAGAGCAATGTAAACGCATCACCCGTCTTGCCGAAGTGGGAAAAGCTTCATCTGCCGAAGTAGCTGAAGCTAAAGCACGTGTGGCACAGGATGAGATGAGCCTGGTACAAGCTGAAAACAATTACCAACTGGCTTTATTGGACTTGAGCCAATTGCTTGAATTGCCTACCCCCGAAGGATTCACACTCGCACAACCGGATACTATAGTAAATTTCATTCCGCTAACCCCACCGGATGATATTTATACGGAGGCATTGAGTAATAAACCGGGCATCCGGGCTGCACAACTTCGCTTGGAAGGTAGCGAGAAAAACATACGCATAGCGCAAAGCAATTACTATCCGCAACTCTCTTTCGGAGCAAGCATAGGAACGAACTATTACACTGTGGACGGGCATTCCAAGTATGGCTTTAGCAGTCAAATGAAAAACAATCTGAATAAAGGCATCGGATTCAATTTGAGTATACCACTGTTTAACCGTTTGGCTACCCGCAATCGTGTTCGTAGTGCCCGGCTACAGCAAACCAACCTCGCCCTGAAACTTGATAACACTAAAAAGGTGCTTTATAAAGAGATTCAACAAGCATGGTACAACGCAGTAGCTGCCGAAAGTAAATTTAACAGTAGTACAGCGGCCGTTGCTGCCAACGAAGAGTCTTTCCGCCTGATGAGCGAAAAGTTCGACAACGGGAAAGCTACTTTCGTTGAATACAACGAAGCCAAACAGAATCTGACAAAATCGCTGTCGGACAAAATACAGGCAAAATATGATTATCTGTTCCGTACCAAGATTCTCGACTTCTACAAAGGAAAGGCTATTGAGTAACCAATAATATCAGTATCTTTGCTTCATAAACAAAAAACTGTCTATGAAGCAAAGGTTATTCCTATTACTGATTTTCCTGCCGGTCGCTCTGCTTGGTCAACAAAAAGTTATCTTCCCTGATGATTTTAATACAAGCCTGAATGGAAAGGATGTAACCATTACCAATCCGCTCATTATCACCGATACCCGAAAATTAAGTTCTAACGGTATATTGGTTTTAGCCGCCGAACGCATACAGTCTGCCACAGAAGAACATGAACCTGGGATAGAAATGTATGCTCAATGGCAAAAAGACTTCCCTAAGCGCATACTATCCCTTAAAGTAGATAAAACAGCTTTTTACCGTACCGGACAACAAACCACCAACCTTACAGGAACGGTATCTGTCAGTAACGGCACTTATACAATTATCCCCAAAATAGCTCCTTCTTTCGCAGGTAATGAACGTACCACTCAACCCCGGGAAGTAACAGTACCACACAATCTGAAAATCGCCAGTTTCAATCTGAACTTCTACATTGCAAATTCGTCTCTGTGGAATCCGGACTACGGTGCAGCCAGCCAGAATGAATTCACACGCCAACGTACTAAAATACTTGCAGCTCTCAAAGCAATAAATGCAGACATATACGCACTCTGCGAAGTTGGTGAAGGAAAAACGGCCGTGCAGGACATTGTGGAAGGATTGAATGACATAGCCGGAACAAACCGGTATGCTTATACCGACAACGGGGATACGAAAGAAAGTACGTATACTAAAAATGTATTTGTTTACAACACGAATAAGGTAGAACCTTATAAAGAAGTCCTCACCATTGGTTCATATCTCAAACTCCGTCATGTGGCACAGGCCTTCAACCTAAAAGAGAACCAGGAAAGGCTGATTATCTCATTGAATCATTTTAAGTCGAAATCGTCTGGTAACGGCACCGATGCCGATCAATATGACGGACAGGGGAAATCAAATAATCAACGGAAAGCAGAAGCCTACACATTGGTCAACGAACTGAATACACTAACCAATTATTACGAAGATCCGGATATACTGATACTGGGAGATTTGAATGCATACTCCAGAGAAGACCCGATACGGATACTTACAAATGCTTCTTTAGTGAACTTACTGGAACATTTCTCTCCGCAGGATTATAGCTATGTCTACAATGGAGCTATCGGTTATCTGGATCACTCCATAGCCTCTACCAGCATGAGTAAGCAAGTAGTAGATGCAGCGCCCTGGCATATCAATGCAGATGAACAAAGTAAATTTGGTTATAAAAATGCCGTAAACTATTCGCCGGATCCCTATCGCAGTTCTGACCATGACCCTATCATTACCACTTTAATGCTAGACCGTGCTACGGGTATTTATACTCCGGGGAACGGATATAAAAACAGAATTCAGATATCCGGCAACCCACATGATGGATATCTCACTCTGCAAAGCGAACGTATAGACAAAGTAGAAGTACTTAGCATCAACGGACAAATACTTTTCACAAATACACCTGCCGTAGCAGGTAATTATTTCATTCTACCAACCAGCGGACTCACGGGTGGTTTTTATATCATTCGTGTTTACTGCAATAATTATTGCATTACAGATAAAATTGTACTTCCATAAAAGAAAGTATACACTGAAAAACGAAGCTCCGCGTTACCAAGAAAGTAACGCGGAGCTTCATTTTTATTTTTATTACAAATATTTTTAATAAGCAAATGCTATCAGATTTGAATTATCGTCAACTCTGTTTACCACATTCATTGTCCAGTCGCTCTCTGATTTACTCCACTTATAGTTCATATAGGCAACCGGCATATTTTGCTCATTCAACTCATAAACCGTTTTCTCTACTGAATCAATATACGCTCTGCGACTCTCATTCCAACGTGCATATTCCATTGTGATTTCATTGTTGGCGTACAAATAAGTAATTTTAAAATACGGAGTCCATTTGTCATGACTACCATCCCACTTAAATGCCTCTTTTGCAGTCATTCTATTCTGATCATCATAAGAAAAATCATATTTCATATGACGATAAAGCGAACCATCCATACGATAGATAACCTTCGACGTAACTAAGTCCCCCTCTTTAACTTCATTCGTCACAAAATTCGTATCCTGTGCTTTTAACTCTGCATTTATAACACCTGTAATTGTCATTACTACTAAAACAATCATTCTGAAAAATACTGTAGTCTTCATAATCGTATATTTTTTATTAGTTAATTTTTTTCCTGTTTATATATTAGACGTATTGACTTATTCAAAGGTTGCATCACTTTCTGTTTTTTTTCGTTTTTTATTTGATGACCGCCTTCGTATATCTAAATGCAAGAGGTGTGCCAGAACAATAAAATACTGATAACCAACAGTATAAAATAAATCCTTAGTGTACGAAAATGAACACATGTACGCTTATATGCGGACAGTGTACTATTTTTAATTATCTTTGCCTATTGTTTTATGGAACAACAAAAAGAATATAGAAGCATCGTAAAAGCTACAGCCCTCTTCGGAGGCGTACAGGCTTTTCAGGTTCTGCTTACTTTGGTACGTACCAAAGTGGTGGCATTGCTTCTTGGTGTAGACGGTGTAGGCCTGTTAGGAATGTTCAACAATGCCATAAGCATGGTACAAAGTATAACGGGGTTAGGTATCAATCAGGGAGGTGTCAAAAGCCTCTCCTCTGCCGAAGATCCCCGTAAAGCTGCACAAATAGCAACTCTAATCCGGCAAATGAGCTTATATGCTGGCTTACTCGGTGCAGTGGTGGTGCTTGCACTTTCTCCCTGGCTATCACAATGGAGTTTCGGAACCCGGGACTTTACAGGAGCATATATGTGGCTCGCCTGTACCATCTTATTTGATACGCTGACCAAAGGAGAACTTGCTATATTTCAAGGATTCCGACGCCTCCGTATTCTGGCACAAGCCAATCTACTGGGTGCATCTGCAGGACTTCTTATTTCACTACCTATTTATTATATATGGAAAACGGATGGCGTTGTGGTTGCTATTATACTCTCTTCCATTTGTGGTTACTTTGCTACACTGCTGTTCCGCGACAAACAAAAAGTGCCACCTTTATCTGTTCGTCAGGAAGGTAAAAGTATCATCACAATCGGAGCCATGCTTACCATTAGCGGTTTTGCCAGTACATTGGTCAGCTATCTATTCAATATCTACCTTAGAAGTCACGGTGGATTGGAGGACGTGGGTATCTACCAGTCCGGGTTCGGACTGATAGACAAATACATCGGGCTTATCTTTGTGGCAATGAGTACCGACTACTACCCCCGACTGGCAGCTGTTCATAATCAAAACACGAAACTCAGTTCCATAATGAATCAGCAGACCGTAGTATCACTGCTGATACTGTGTCCGGTTATCACAATCTTTCTGCCAACAGCACCACTAATTGTCCGCCTGCTACTTACCAAGTCGTTCCTACCAGTCATTCCTTTTCTGTCATGGGCCATCTTAGGTATGATCTTTAAAGTGGTTTCTACCAGTATGGGATATATACTTATCGTTAAGGGAGCACACCGGTTATTTCTTGGTACTGAATTATTTTCATGGAGCACTATACTAATAACCAATATCATAGGATATACTGTATGGGGAATTGAAGGAATAGGGATTGCTTTTTTATTCAGTTATGTCTGCTATCTGACAGTGGTGGGAATTTCCTGCAGAAAAATCTTCAAGATTGTATTTAACCGGGAAGTATTATACCTATTTCTCTTTACCAGTACATTAGCTATAGCCAGTTTTATTTCTGTACGCTATCTGGTACCTGTCAATCCTTGGTATGGCTATGCAATATGTGTGTTATTAATCACATTTTCCTTATGGATTGCCATAAAAAGACTATGGCAGCATATTAAATAAATCACTATTTTTGCATAATGAAGCCATTACTAAGTATAATCATCCCTTTTTATGGAACGGCAGATAAAAAAATGCTGGAACGTTGTATTGCTTCCATCCGCAATCAAGGTATGGAAACAGAGGACTACGAAATACTCATTGAAGATGATAATGGCAAAGGATTGGGTGGAGCACGTAACATTGGTATTGGTAAAGCCCGGGGAGAATATCTGTTATTTATAGATGCGGATGACTATCTATTTCCGGGAATGCTGGCACAATGTATGGTTCTGCTAACACAACATCCGGATATGATATCCTTTGGTTTTCAACAAGTCTCACACTCCAATGAAACAGTTAGAAGTAAAGAAGAAGCCACATCCAAAACCTATCCGACAGGAGCTGCATTTATGAATGAACATAATTTCATGGGTACAGCCTGGAGACATCTTTTTCTAAAAGAATGGCTTCTCAAACATCAGCTCGTATTCCCTGAAAATGCCTATCATGAAGATGAAGCATTCGTGGCCAAAGCTTATTTCCATGCCGGAACTACTATCATAACAAACTTGACAGTATATGCCTATTATCAGTGCCCCCATTCTATTTTGCACAAACAGGATGTAACCAACCGTACTCAACGGATACAGAATTTCCGGCAAATACTGACAGATCTGAAAAAATATCTGAAAGAGACAGCTGCAGAAGCTTCTCCACAGCAACAACGGGCGCTACAAAGGAGAATTCATTTCCTCACGATTGACTATATATTACAATTAATACACAACCATTATCCACTTTTGGGATATCCTGCGGCTCTAAAAGAGTTAAAGAAACATCAGTTTCTTCCATTACCAAATGAAAAATACTCATGGAAATACTCTATAGCCCGAATACCCCTCAATCTTTTTGCACTGCTATGAAAATACTACTTCTCGGTGAATTCAGCAATATCCATTGGACCTTAGCAGAAGGACTCCGCATATTAGGACATGAAGTGTGTGTTGTCTCAGACGGCAACCACTGGAAAAATTATAAACGGGATATCTCTCTGTTGCGCCCAACAGACGGTAAAATAGATGGAGTCAAATATCTGGCAAAGGTTTTATTATTGCTTCCTAAATTAAAGGGATATGATATCGTACAAATCGTCAATCCCTGTTTTCTGCATCTGAAACCGGAAAAGAGCCTACCCATCTATCGTTTTTTACGGAAACATAATAAGAAGATATTCTTAGGTGCTTTTGGTACAGACCATTACTACGTAAAAACTTGTATGGAAACGAATGTATTCAAATATTCTGATTTCAAATCTCAGGACAAATTCAGAGACACGCCTGTCAACCGTAAAATAATAAAAGAATGCCTGTATGGCGGAACAGCACGTGCCAACAAAGAAATAGCTCAAACCTGTAATGGCATCATAGCCTGCCTATGGGAGTATTATGTATCTTATACTTCATACTTCCCGGATAAATTAACGTTCATCCCACTACCGATTGACTATTCTGACATTGTTAGCCGGGTACGGCCCGAACCCGAAAAAGTGAACTTTTTTATCGGTATTCAATCCGCACGAAGTGATATCAAAGGCACAGATATTATGTATCCCGTTCTCAAGGAAGTACAAAAAAAATATCCGGACCGATGCTATATTACAGAAGCTATCGATGCTCCCTATGATACCTATCAACGGTTAATGGATGACGCTGACGTACAATTAGATCAGTTATATTCATATACTCCTTCTATGAACTCTTTGTTAGCTATGACAAAAGGGGTTATCGTAGTAGGAGGCGGAGAAGAAGAAAATTATGAAATAATAAACGAGAAAGAACTACGTCCTATTATTAATGTATATCCCTCCGAAGAAGATATTTTCCGGAAACTGGAATTCATCGTGCAACATAAAGAGCAGATTCCAATACTATCAGCGCAAAGTATTGAATACGTAAGAAAACATCATGACTACGTAAAAGTGGCACAACAGTATGCAGACTTCTGGAAAACACATTAATCCCCAGAATACGAACAGATTTATTCAAACTTATTGATTGCCGCAATCACATAGGCCACTTCTTCAACCGTCATCAGGGGAGACATGGGCAAGCTCAATTCTTCACGATGTATTTGCTCCGTCACCGGCAATGAAAGAGCAGCATATTCAGTCAAGGCCTCTTGTTTGTGCGGAGGAATCGGATAATGTATCTGTGTTTGTATTCCTTCCTCCGCAAGGAAAGTCTGCAACCTGTCACGGCAAGATGAAAAGATAGGGAAAATATGAAATACATGCTGCTGCCAGTCATCGACCCGTGGCAAGGTTAATTGCGTATTCTGAATATGCGTCATGTATTGAGAGGCAATCAGGCGACGACGTTCATTGTCAGCATCGAGACGCGACAGTTTCAGACGCAATACGGCGGCCTGAAGTTCATCCAGGCGACTGTTTATACCTTTATAAAGGTGGACATACTTTGCAGAAGAGCCATAATTGGCGATAGAACGAACCATCGCAGCAAGCGACTCATCATTGGTAGTCACTGCACCACCATCTCCCAATGCACCCAGGTTCTTTGCCGGATAGAAACTGAATCCGGCTGCATCTCCAAGGCTACCGGTACGTTTCCCGTTATAAATGGCACCATGAGCTTGTGCCGCATCCTCCACAACTTTGAGATTATGACGTCTTGCTATATCTTTAATAGGCTGCATATCAGCACATCTTCCGTATAGATGTACAGGAAGTATAGCTTTGGTTCGGGAGGTAATCAGGGATTCTATTTTTTCGGAAGCTATATTACATGACAACAAAGAAGGTTCACAGAAAACCGGCTTCATTCCGGCACGGATCACCGCCAATATAGAGGCAATGTAAGTATTGGCAGGAACAATCACCTCATCACCGGGCTGCATTTCTCCCAACTCGCAATAAGCCATAAAGATAAGAGTCAATGCATCCAATCCGTTACCCACACCTACACAACAGGTTGTACCACAATAATCAGCAAAAGCTTTTTCAAAAAGATGGTTTTCTTCTCCCTGTAAATACCAGCCGGAGCGAAGCACCCGAATTATAACATCCGAAATCTCCGGTTCGAAAGAATCGCTAATACGCTGTAAATCGAAATATTTAATCATCATCCACAGAGTCTAAACAAAGTTCATATGTATCATACATGACCGCACGTCCACCAAATCCTTCTTTCTGGAATATTAATCCCTCATTCAGATAACGTCCTCCATCTTCTACGGAAACTCCAAAATCAAAATAACGTTTCTCTGTATAAATTTGGTTTATCAGGCAGTCAAACAAAAGATCAAGTGCTCCCATATCCCGCCCTCTATCAGTAGAAGCAATATACTGGACATGAGCTACTTCACCAGAGATATACATCACACATCCTCCTACCGTTTCATCTTTATCGAGTACCCGATAAAGTTTTATTTCTTCCGGGAACAGACGATTAAGGCGTACAATCTCCTCTAACGAATGTACCGGTAATCGATCATGACGTTGTTGCAGATTCTGCTCCAGAACAGACCAGAAAGCACTAAAAGCGTCATCCTGGCAAATGCGTAATCCACTCGTATGTGCAAGTTTCAGTTTTCGACGCCGAAGTGTACTGAAAGGACAGCCTCCGGCAGGCATTACAACCGAAGAGATCTTCCGCTCTGTCAGTCGGGCATTCAAGCGAAACAGGGCATACAAATCCTCTTCAGCAGGATATTTATGATATATAAAAGGAATAGTACGATAAACAATCCGCTTTATTCCGGAGGTTTCTTTCAGGTAACGGCACAAAAGATAAAATGCCTCCAACACTACACTCGCACTTGCCTGATAAGCAAGAACGAACCCGCCATAGGTCAATCCACCATGCGTACAGTAAGTATCATCCTCTATATTTCCCGGTAATAAAGCGAGCAATCGCCCTCCTTTATAAAACATCAGAGAATAATCGGTGAAACGATCGGCATGATAATCCATATAATCACGCATAAACAAGAACGTTCCATTTCTGGAGGCAGCCACAAAACTATCCCAAACTATCTTTTGGTCCGACGTATAACGGACAACGCTCAACTGTAAGTCTCGGATAGCAAGTGTCATTTCTTTATATATTCCAGGAATTCGTCGTATGAATTAATATAATTATCAAGGCAATAGGGATGAGAGGCCAGGACAAGAACAACAGCATCCGGTGAAAAATTACTCATGACCTTCCACATTCCCGGCGGAATTAATAAGCCTTCGGAAGGAGAAGACAAATGATAGTGTTTACGTCCCGTTATATCTTCTGTCCAGATATCAAAGCTACCGCTGACAGCCACAAGATATTCGGACAACTCCGTATTGGCATGTTGCCCACGTTCTTGTCCTTCGGGTACATTATGTATCCAAAACACACGCTCAACAGGAAAAGGTATATCCTGTCCTACCTCAAGAAGGGTCAGACTCCCCCGTTTATCTGTAAATGTCTTTAAACGTTCCATAACTTTATAGAATAACGATATTTAGTGGATATTATTATAAGTGGTACTTCAAATTTAATTCATACTATGCCAGTCTTTTATTGAAACGCAAATGATCGCAGATTTTCGCAGATTAGATAGTTTGCTGCACTTAAGAGACGATATTCTTTGCGTAAATTTGCGATATCTGCGTTTCAATGATACGATCATTTAATTGGGATACAGTACTTACGAATAATAGTTTATAGTTAACTTTACAACCAGAAAATCAAGCTCTAACAAGAAAAAACTCCTCTTTCCATTATTACATAGGAAAAGAGGAGTTGATTGATAAGAACTTCCCAATAATTTATCTTCTTGAACTACTTCCCCGTTCAGAAGAGCTGGAAGAAGAACTTCTGCTACTCGAAGATGAACTGGAGGAAGAAGAACTACGTCCGGACTGTCCACTGGAAACCGAACTACGACGACTACTACTTGGGGAAGTCGTTTCCCGGTTAGCTGAAGAGCTACTTCTGCGGCTACTGTTTCCGGAGTTTGTACTACTGTGGCTTGTACTGCTATTTACCCTGCTACTGCTACCTGAAGTATCATTATCTCTTCTACTACCTGATGTACTTTCACGATTTGAAGATGAAGAACTACTACTTGGCCGCGTAGTAGGCCGAGAGGTTGAACTTGGCTTCGTTTCAGAATTTCCCGGACGGGTTGACGTTCCCGGAGTAGTACTTGGACGAGTTGTAGAACTACCGGGACGGGTAGTTGTACCGGTACTCGGACGGGTAGTCGTGCCAGTGCTTGGACGAGCTCCTGGTCTGGAAGAAGGCCTTGTACTTGTATTCGGACGAATATTCACCGATCCGAAATCCGAACGACGGTTAGTGTGGTACACCCGATCATTTCTCACACTATAGTTTCCTCGATAATGACTATGGTTATAGCGCCCACGATAATAACTTACATTATGAAAATGTGTCCGGTAATGTCCTCCGGAATAACTACGATAATGATAAGGTTTAGGGAAGTAGAAGTGGTTATGGTTCGTATATGTGATATACACACGGAAGTTCCACCCACCTGTATTAGCATATATCGGACGATAAAAATAATCGAGTCCCAGGAACCTACGATACTGTGAGTCACTCAATACCCAACGCAAATCGTCATTACGCACATCCAGATAATTGTAATAATCATCCAGTGCCCATTCGTATCCGCGTATTACATCGTCCATCAAATAGCGAATGGAATAGATAAAATCAAAATTGATTTCATAGACATCATTATACTGTTGCGTATTCAGGTTTAGTTCATACGCCATCTTATCAGTCAGGAAACGCGTCTCTTTGCGTACCCTGCTATTACTCATAGCCGCCATACTCATACTGCTCATGGCAGTTATCCCGATGGCAAATAATAGTATAATCAATCGTTTCATAATCGGTATATTATTTTATATTATTACTTTGGTGATATCTTTTTATAAAGTCATTCACTTCTTTCTTATCCGAACTAAATGTCAGTTTGTCCAGTGCCCGGAAGAAGTTTGCTTTATCAGCAATTCTCGGATATATCTTTATAAGGAATGGTTTCCTTTCGCTATCAAATGTGCAAAACTCCAACAAGCGGATACACTGATCGGTAGTAAAGTAAGAACTCATTAAAGCATTGTCGAGTAAAGCATTGCGGTCGGATTCAAAAGGTTGATTTCTCAATGAATTTATAAACTGTTCAAAGGAGCCATCGCTCATTACCGGTTCCCATGGATTAAAATCGTCCGGTCTATGTCCAGGTCGGTCAGGCCTGTGCCCCGGATGATTTGCACCTTCAATAACAATCTCTTTCACTCTCATGCTTGAACAATAAACACGTTCATCCAGCAATAAGTTTTCTCTGTTAAACTGTTCTCCGCGACGGGCAGCATACACCTGTACACGGTAACTGCCTCCGTTCAGATTGGCAACAAAGCAACTGAATGTAGGTTTACATACCTGTTGTCCATCAATAAACACAACCACTTGTTCCCGAGGACTTTCAATAGAAATACCATTCAGAGAAAAAGCTTTTACTGAAACCACTGCCAGCAGAAAACAAAAACCAAGTATCAATTTACGTATCATATCTTTTCTATTTTATTTTTATCTGTCCGGGTATGGCAATCACTCTCTTTCTCCAGGTAGGATTTCATTTCCGTCACCTTCCCGTCTACAAAATATACCTTAACTACAGACCAACCGGAAAATACGAAGACCCGAAACTCCCACTCCTCCCCTTTGTCATTAAAAGTCCTGTAAGAAGGTGAACCGAGTACATCTGTTACCTGTTCCAGCGTCATCCCTTTACGAATGCTCAGTAACTGTTCGTTTGTAAAGCCTGCTTGAGAAGAGATGCAACTGCCAAGCAATATCATCATCAACAAGATGCCAAAAGTATGTATCTTTTTCATAATCTGTATTGTTTAAGTGAAACTTTTCTCTTGAAAACATATCTTTTAATGTATATGTGGTACCGGCGCCGGATGTGTGTACACTTCCCGAACAAATGTATTCATGCCTGATACCCTTCCTTCATCAAACGTAATCACGGTAATTTTAGTTTCTCCCCCAATAACAGACAGCCTGTGATACTCCCATTCTTCCACTCCTCTATCAAAACGACGGTAATCCGGTGTACCAAAAATCTTTGAGATCTCCTGCCTGCTCATTCCTTCCTGTACCTTCATGATCTTGTTCATAGAACCGCAACCTGCACTTATCACCAGAAGCAATAACATCAATAAAACATGTATCTTTTTCATACCCTGTACATTTAAGTAATTCAACTTTTGTGTTTTCTTATACCACAAAAATAGGGTGAGGAAACTCCCCACCCTAATGATTATCTATATTCGTGTATAGGGATTCCCCTATCATAATTAGGATTATGCCAACCGGATTCCATCTTCCTCCAGAACGATCAGGCGTTTCTTATATAAGTCGCCAACAGCTTTTTTGAAAGTCTTCTTACTCACCTCAAAGGTTTCATAAATATCTTCTGCCGGGCTTTTATCCGTCAACAAAATTCTGCCTCCTTTATCCTTTATATATTGGAATAATGCTTGTGAGAAATCATCTACTTTCCCGAATCCCGGCTTCTGAAGTATTAAATCTATTTTCCCGTCCTCGCGAACCTGTTTCACATAAGCCTTCAGTTCCATTCCTGTTTTCAAAGGCTGAAATATTTCGCTGTCATAAAGCAAACCACCAAACTTATTCTCAATAATGGCTTTAAATCCAAGATCCGTTTTTTGCCAGATAAGAATATTAACTTCTTCTCCCGGCTGATACGCTGCTTTCTCTTTGGAAAGATAACGATCTACCTTTGCAGAAGCCACAATACGATAACTTTCATCATCGAGATGAGCATGGATAATGTATTTATTGCCTACCTGCATTTTCATCTTCTGTTCACTGAAAGGCACAAACAAGTCTTTCATCAATCCCCAGTTGAGGAATGCGCCAAACTGATTAATCCATGCCACTTCCAGACAAGCAAACTCCCCCACCTGCACCAGTGGAGTCAATGTAGTAGCAATCAGCCTTTCTTCATTATCGAGATAGAGAAATACATTCAATACATCTCCTATTTGACAATTTTCGGGTACATAACGAGTAGGCAGCAAAATTTCACCTTCCTCACCTCCGTCAAGATACATTCCGAAATCGACCTCTTTTACAACCTCAAGCTGGTTGAATTTTCCTAATTCAATGCGCATAATATTTAGTAGTTAGAATTTAGTAGTAAGTAGTCAAGTAGTTGAAATGATTTAGTAACCAAAGTAGCTAACAGCACAATCTACCACTTGCTACTTAACCACTCACTACCAAATCCCTACTACAATTTTCTGCAAAGATAGTTCATTTAGCCGACATCTTTCCCACCGGTATAACTTTTCCAAGGCAACCGCGCTAAATTTATGCTCATTATTGTACGAATATGAATAAATTTACGATATTGAGCAAAATTGGTACGGTTGTCCTATAACTTTTCATTATCAGCCAGAACTTTTTTCAATGAACATTCTGGCGATTAAGTCGTTATATTTGTAGCGTCAACATAAAAACCGCCTATTCATTTATAAAAAATATAAGATTATGGAATTCTTAACCAACGAGAAATTAACGATTGTAGGAGCTGCCGGAATGATTGGCTCAAATATGGCCCAAACTGCCATGATGATGAAACTTACCCCTAACATCTGCCTGTATGACCCATATGCACCCGCACTGGAAGGTGTGGCCGAAGAGTTATATCACTGTGGATTTGAAAATGTCAACCTCACCTATACTTCTGACATCAAAGAGGCACTGACGGGAGCAGCTTATATCGTTTCATCCGGTGGTGCTGCCCGTAAAGCAGGTATGACACGTGAAGATCTTTTAAAGGGAAATGCAGAGATTGCCGCCCAATTTGGTAAAGACATCCGCCAATACTGCCCTAACGTGAAACATGTGGTAGTAGTGTTCAACCCGGCAGATATTACAGGATTGATCACGTTACTTTATTCCGGTCTGAAACCCTCACAGGTATCTACACTTGCAGCATTGGATAGCACCCGTCTGCAAAACGAATTGGTAAAGTTCTTCAAAATACCTGCTTCCAAAATACAGAACTGCCGTACATACGGCGGGCATGGCGAACAAATGGCAGTATTTGCATCCACCACTACCGTAGATGGTGATACATTGACCAACTGGATTGGTACTACCCACCTGCCTCAAACAGAATGGGAAGCTATCAAGCAACGCGTTATCCAGGGTGGTAAGCACATCATCGACCTGCGCGGACGTTCTTCTTTCCAAAGTCCGGCCTATCTTTCTATTGAAATGATCGCCGCAGCTATGGGAGGACAACCTTTCCGTTGGCCAGCCGGAACGTATGTATCCGACGGAAAATTCAACCATATCATGATGGCAATGGAAACGTCTATCACGAAAAATGGCGTCAGCTATAAAGAAGTACAGGGTACCCCTACCGAACAGCAAGAACTGGAAAATAGTTATAAACACCTGTGTAAACTGCGTGATGAAGTCATTGAAATGGGAATTATCCCGGCAATAAAAGATTGGCACAGCCTGAACCCTAATATCAAGTAGGCTTATTTTCTCAAAAAGGATTGAATGTCTCTTTTTTACAATCAGAAGAAAAAGCAAAGAAGTATTTTTGCACGTTCTGCATTTATAAAATATCTTTGCTCACAGTATGGAAACATTCAGCCTCATTAAGCCTTGTACCGCACTAACTCCGTTTATCAAGTATTACTGGATATTACGGATTGATATCTCCGCACCCGTCACGGAACGAACCATTCCTGTCGGGTGCGTTCATTTAACTTTCCACCGGGGTAAACAACTGTTTTCGCCTACCACCCGGCAACTACAGCCACAGGCTTTCATCTGCGGACAATCTAATACTTACGCCGATGTGGCCTCTACCGGAAATATTGATATGATCACTGTTGTTTTTCAGCCTTATGCACCGAAACTATTTTTCCGGTTACCTGTCAGAGAAACATATGGGATGAATGTTTCAATAGAAGATATCGGAGACATCGCATTGGCAGACCTGGCTAAACGAGTCGCAGAGACACCGGATGATACACAATGTATAGAACTAATAGAGCACTTTCTG
The DNA here is from genome assembly GCF_964240755.1 of Bacteroides sp. HPS0048. Lineage (NCBI taxonomy): Bacteria > Pseudomonadati > Bacteroidota > Bacteroidia > Bacteroidales > Bacteroidaceae > Bacteroides > Bacteroides sp. HPS0048. The sequence goes on from NZ_CAXSVC010000011.1 coordinate 142,664, forward strand.
CTCCAACGCTTCTATTCTTCCGCTGAATATAACATAAAGAGAATAGGGGCTGCCATACAAGAAATAAACCAGTGTCCCCAACCTGCCATTCACAGGCTGGCCCAAACAGCCTGTCTCAGCGACAAGCAGTTTAACAGGGTCTTTCATGAATATGTAGGCACTACACCCAAAGAGTTTATCCGTATTGTCCGTTTACAACGGGCTTTGTATACATTGCAAACACAGCCGGACATCAATTTTGCCCAACTGGCCTATGAATGCGGATATTATGACCAATCCCATCTTATTAAAGAATTTAAAGTTTTTTCCGGCTACACGCCGGGAGAGTATCTGGCACTTTGTGCACCTTACTCCGATTACTTCTCTACACTCTAAAAGATAGAATGTCCTTTTTTTCCTATCATACGCCGACTGCCGTTCCTACTTTTGCAGTGTCTTTGCAAAGCAAATTAATTAATCATTAAAAAACAGAAGACTATGAGTAAGTTGATTTCATTTTTTGAGATTCCGGCAAGCGACTTCAATCGGGCGGTAAAGTTCTACGAGACAATCTTTGGCATCAAGATGCCGGTAACAGAGTGTGAAACAGAAAAGATGGCATTCTTTGTTGAAGAAGGTGAAGAGCAGAGTGTGGGAGCAATCTCTTATGCAGAAGGATTCAATCCCTCGGAACACGGGGTTCTGATTCACTTCAATTGTGAAAATATAGAGCTTATGACAACAGCAATCACACGTAACGGTGGGAAAATAATCATCCCAAAGACAAAGATCGAAGCCGAAGGACGAGGTTGGTTTGCCGTTTTTGCCGACAGTGAAGGAAATCGCATCGGATTGTATGCCGGGAAATAAGTTTTTTCTATCTTTGCCACATCATCAATTTAAGAAATATCAATTTGTTTAACTCATGAAGTGGCAAATTTGCAGATAGCTACGCTTCGAATGAAATAATAGAGAGTTATTTATTCATTCCGTGGGGATGACTTTTCAGTCATCCCCCTAACGTGTTATTCGCAATTAAATCATGAATTTTACTTATAAACAAATTTGGCTCATCAACTTTCCTGTGATGATGAGCCTGCTGATGGAACAACTCATCAATCTTACCGACACTATTTTCCTGGGTCATGTGGGCGAAGTCGAATTAGGTGCCTCGGCACTGGCAGGAATGTATTACATCGCAATCTATATGCTCGGCTTCGGCTTCAGTCTGGGACTGCAAGTGATGATTGCACGAAGAAACGGAGAAGGGAATCTCCAGAAAACAGGGGAAACATTCTGGCAGGGAATGTTCTTTCTGATCACGCTGTCGATACTGACGTTCACATTCTCCAAACTCTTTTCCCCGACACTGCTACGAACAGTGATTTCGTCAGACCAGATTTATCTGGCCGTTATCCAATACATAAGTTGGCGGGACTATAGTTTTTTATCCGTATTTCCTATACTGGCATACAGGGCATTTTATGTAGGGACTACAAAAACAAGAGTGTTGACGATTAACTCCATTCTGTTAGTGACAACGAATACACTGCTCAACTATCTGCTCATCTTCGGCGTAGGTGGATTCCCGCGTCTTGGAATAGCAGGAGCTGCTATAGCCTCATCGGTAGCAGAAGCGGTAGCACTGATCTATTTGGTGACATATACATACTTTAAGGTGGATAAAAAGAAATATGGCTGGAGATGTTCGTTCAATTTCCCGTTACTCAGACAGCTGTTTCAGCTTTCAAGCTGGACGATGATCCGGTCGTTCTTCTGTATAGCTCCGTGGTTTCTGTTTTTCATAGCCATCGAACATTTAGGAGAAAGGCAACTCGCAGCAGGAAATGTTGTAAGAAGTGTCTCAGTAATCCTGTTCGTTATTGTCAACTCATTCGCCACAACCGGGATCTCGCTGGTCAGCAATCTGATCGGAGCAGGACAAACGGAAAGTGTAATGCCGGTATGCTGGAAAACGGTAAAGCTGAGTTATGCGGTAGGAACTCCGTTTATACTGGTAGCAATACTGATGTCCAATCAGATTTTAGGGATTTATACAAACAGTAAAGAGGTAGTTGAAACAGCCATCCCACCATTCCTACTGATGCTATCTACCTATTTTCTTGCTACGCCAGCCTATACATATTGCAACGCAATCATTGGAACCGGAAAGACAAAAACGGCCTTTGTTTTCCAAATGATAACAATTACCATTTATCTCGGATATCTGTATGGATTAGCTTCCTGTAAGTTACCATTAGTGATTTACTGGACGGCGGAACAATTGTATGTACTATTACTATTAGGATTGGCCTTGAATTATTTGAAAAAAGGAAGCTGGAAACGATAAATGTTTCAAAGCAAGTATCTAAGAACATTATCCTATACAATAAAGGCATAGTCTGCATGCAGGTCATATATCTACTGCATGCAGGCTACGCCTATACTGATTATCCCCCCCTGTTACTACTTATGTGCCGGCGTAGCCATAGGGGTACTTTTATCTTTACTTTCAGCCACCTCTACCAGATAAACTCCAACACAGATAAAGAGGATTGCAAAAGTCTGAGTCCAGCTAAAACGATCTTGTCCTAAAATCAAAGAAGCAATAGTAGCCACAATCAATATCAAATAACCATAAATGGCAACCACCGTCGTTTTCAGATATTTCAAACCGATAGGCAACAGCATGTAACTGATTGTGGTAGGGAATATTAGTACAAACATCAATACGGCAAACGGTAACCAATGGAAAGGTAACGAAAATACAGGAGCATCGAACCCTGTAATCATCGATACAATAAGACCGGATACTGCCGAACCGCTAAAAGTATATTTCAGCATTGTAATAGGACCTACAGCAGAAAGAATGCGTTTACTCATCACCAGATAAATGGCATAAACCACAGAACTGGACAGACACAACATATTGCCGACAAAAGCGTCCGAAGCAAGATCATCACTCCGTTGCGTGAGGATACAAACCAATGCACCGACAAGAGCTATGGATATGCCTACTATTTTCGAACCGGTTGCCTTCTCGTGATAAAAGAAAATCATAATGAGAAACACCCAGATAGGCTGAAGACTCGTGAAAATGGAACTTGACACAGGAGTCGTTTTATTAAGACCAATCAGATAAAGAAACATAAAGCCATAGAGCCCTAATGCTCCCAATAAGAATAATAACCATTTATCCTTACGGGAGGTCTTTTCTTCGGGTGGAGCAAACCAGCCAATAATCCAGAAAGCGACCGCAGCAAAGGTACAGCGGATCGTAGCTCCGGTAAGCGGGCTCATCCACAAAGGAAGTAGATATTTAAGGGCATTCATATTTAACCCACTGAATACTTTTGATATAGCCATGTACAGATTGGCTTCCAGTTTCTTATTCTTCATACTTATTGTTTTAGGTGCTTGTGCTTCCCGCACAGGGAGGCTCGGCAAGCGATGTTAGTTATTATATCGTTTTACGCTAAATGTTGTCTGGCATTACTATCTATCTCTTTCTCCGGTATCGATAAAGCTATATCTCGTAGAGTAACGTAGGAAGCCTCGGTATGTAATGTTGTTTTAGATGTACATGTAAAGCAGTACAACATGTGCATGTGGGACAGTACGACATGTGCATCTCATGCAGCTTTACATGTACATGTAAAACAAAACTGTGCACCGGGAAAAGGAACACTCCTTTCTGAGAAAAACAAAGTACAACACCGGGCAAAGGGGGCGATACCGTTTAGGGGTACTTCCGCTACCGAAAAGATATGCCCATAATCTTCGTTACGAATCAGTTCACCACAGAGGACACAGAGGGCACAGAGATATTATTTTCTCTGATGAGACGCGGATGAACGCAGATTAAAAAACTGTAGTTCTTTATTTTATCGTTATTTCCCTTTGCGAGAATCTGCGTTCACCTGCGTTTCAATGAAGATTTAAAACTCTGCGCCCTCTGTGTACTCTGTGGTAAAATACCATACGGTTTTAAGCTATTTCAAACCATCATCAAACAGGAACGTATTCCGCTTACGATAGGCCCATATTAGTGCTACAATCGTTATAACAAGATTAAATACAAACGCAAACTGCTGAGATTTAACATGAAATACTGTTGACTGAAAGAAATCTATAATAAACGGACAAAGCAAAATTGCCAGATAATTCATCATCATCACAAAAGCCAGTGCCAGCGTTGCTTTCTTCGGAATAGCAGTATGAGTGGTTTTATCATATATAACAGGTTGTATCACCCCATATCCTAACCCTACAAGAATACATCCCGGAGCTATCACCCACTCTTTGGGTGATAACCAGATAAGTGCCAGTCCAACGGCGATGCACAATAAACTGTAAAACTTCGTCTTCTCACGAAAAAGTCCCACTATCTGATTCAAAAAGAAACCCGGAGCCATAATAGCCAGAAAGAACAGCGAAATCATAATACCGGAATTACCACTTGAAAAATGATATTCCTCCATCAGGAAAGGAAGATTAAAAGTAACAATAAGCACTAAATAAGTAGCAAGCCCATAGAACAGCATCACCTGCAAAAGATATTTCACATTTATACCCCGCTTATATTTTGCTACTTCAGGATCAACCGGCGCATCAGCCTCCTTCTCTTCCGTATTAGTTATTGAAGCAGCCCCTTCCTCACTGATCATACTACGCTTGAGATAAACGGACAGCACCAACGAAACCAATGGAAGCAGGTATACCACAAATGGCAAATGCCAATTCACCTCTGCCAGATAACCGGTGACAGCTGTAGCTATCACTAACGTAAAATTCGTAATAGCAGAACTAAATCCGAACTGCTTTACCCGATAAGGACCTGTGAAATATTTAGAAATAAGCCCCGTGCTAAGGGGGATAATCATTCCCGAACCTACCCCAAGCATGGCACTGATAGCAATAAGTTGCCACATCTCACTGGCAAGCAGATAAAGAATACCACTCAGGGCAAAAATAGCAAGCCCCACTTGCAGCAAACGAATAAAATTTACTCGCTCCGTCAGTTTTCCCGCCAGAATAATAAAAGGAATGATCAGCAAAGAAGGCAAAGATGAAAGCATCTGAACATCAAGCTCCGTGGAATGAGGAAAGATGACAGACAATTTTCCAAGGATAGGGCTAACGGCCAAGCCAGGTAGAGCATTCAGAGCAGATATAGACCAAATGCCGATAAGGGTGATAAGGGGAATGGTGCCCCGTCCTGTTTGTATTCTCATATTCTCTTTAATATTTGGGGTTTAGATTTGACAACAACAACGCATCCCCTCAGAAAGTTCAGTGCTTCCCGCACGGGGAGGTTTCGCCAGGCGGTGCTTCCCGCACGGGGAGGTTCGGCAGGCGATGGTTAATTGAAACGCAGATTGCCGCAAAGGAAAACAAAAATAAGAGAAAGAATTACCGGATTTTAATCTGCGATAATTTGCGTTAATCTGTGTTTCATCAGAGATTTAAAACTCCGTGTTCTCAGTGTCCTCTGTGGTGAATTTACCTCATTATTCATTCTTTATACAGTTAGAGCATCTCCTGCCGAAACCTCCCGTGCAGGAAGCACGAAGCACAATAAACGCAAAATAATGTAAAATGGCTAAACTTTAAAAACCCCGTACTGTTGTTGTGGAAAATTCGACGGGGAAACTCCCCATCGCCTAAACCTAACTAAAAACAATAGCAAAATGGAAGATTTAAATTTCAGAAAAGGTGATGCCAAGACCGATGTATTTGGTTCAAACAGAATGTTGCAACCCTCTCCGGTAGAGAAAATCCCCGACGGCCCTACAACTCCTGAGATTGCCTATCAGATGGTGAAAGATGAAACATTTGCACAGACTCAGCCCCGATTGAACCTGGCTACTTTCGTCACCACTTATATGGATGAGTATGCCACTAAGCTGATGAACGAAGCAATCAACATCAACTATATTGATGAAACAGAATATCCGCGTATCGCCGTCATGAACGGAAAATGTATCAACATCATGGCCAACTTGTGGAATACTCCTGAAAAAGAGGACTGGAAAACAGGTGCGTTAGCTATCGGTTCTTCCGAAGCTTGTATGCTTGGTGGTGTTGCCGCATGGTTGCGTTGGCGCAAAAAACGTCAGGCACAAGGAAAACCGGTAGACAAACCAAACTTCGTTATCTCAACCGGATTCCAGGTAGTATGGGAAAAATTCGCTCAGCTATGGCAGATTGAAATGCGTGAAGTACCTTTGACACTGGAAAAAACAACCCTCGATCCGGAAGAAGCACTGAAAATGTGTGACGAGAACACTATCTGTATCGTCCCTATCCAAGGCGTTACATGGACAGGACTGAATGACGACGTAGAAGCTCTTGACAAAGCACTCGATGCTTACAATGCCAAGACCGGATATGACATTCCTATCCACGTAGATGCCGCCAGTGGTGGTTTTATCCTTCCATTCCTGTATCCTGAAGTAAAATGGGACTTCCGTTTGAAATGGGTACTTTCTATCAGTACTTCCGGTCATAAATTCGGTTTGGTTTATCCGGGTCTTGGTTGGGTTTGCTGGAAAGGCAAAGAATATCTTCCCGAAGAAATGTCTTTCAGTGTAAACTACTTAGGTGCAAACATCACACAGGTAGGTTTGAACTTCTCCCGTCCTGCTGCTCAGATTTTAGGACAGTACTATCAATTTATCCGTCTGGGATTCCAGGGATACAAAGAAGTGCAATACAACTCACTGACCATTGCGAAATACCTCCATAGCGAAATAGCCAAGATGATGCCATTCGTGAACTACTCAGAAGATGTAGTGAACCCACTGTTCATCTGGTACATGAAACCGGAATACGCAAAAGATGCTAAGTGGACACTGTATGATTTGCAGGACAAACTGGCTCAGAGTGGCTGGATGGTACCGGCCTACACATTGCCTACTAAGTTGGAGAATTACGTCGTTATGCGTATCGTTGTACGTCAGGGATTCAGCCGAGACATGGCCGACATGTTGTTGGGCGATATCAAAAATGCAATTACCGAACTGGAAAAACTTGAATATCCTACTACTACCCGTATTGCTCAGGACAAGAACCTACCGGTAGCAACAAAGGTATTCAACCATACCGGCAAACCACAAGGTAAATAAAGACATTTACGATTAGACGATGTAATAATTTACGATTAGACGATTGACAATGTACGATTGAAGAATCTCCGGAAATCACAATGAGAGTAATTTCAATTGTAAATCGTAAATTGTCTAATCGTAAATTATTCAAATCGTCTAATCGTAAATTCTTCAATTGTCTAATCGTAAATCATAAAGCTTTTTATTATATGAATAAGATTTCTATATCCCAAATAAAAGAAGTGGTACAGCAAGCCTACGAGCAGGTGAAAGGAAATACAGACGGAAAGAATGCCGACTATATACCTTATCTGGCCAATATCGACAAGAACCTGTTCGGTATTAGCATCTGCCTGCTGAATGGCCAAAAGATTACCGTCGGTGATTACAATTACCGTTTCGGTATCGAATCAGTATCCAAAGTTCACACTGCCATTCTGATTCTTCGTCAATATGGAGCTCAGAAAGTGTTGGATATGATTGGCGCTGATGCAACCGGACTACCATTCAACTCCATCATCGCCATCCTTCTGGAAAACGATCATCCTTCTACCCCATTGGTAAACGCCGGAGCAATCTCCGCCTGTTCCATGGTGCAACCGGTAGGTGATGCTACTCAGAAGTGGAATGCGATTGTGGAGAATATAACAGACCTTTGTGGTTCGGCTCCTCAATTAATTGACGAGTTATACAAGTCCGAATCTGCAACGAACTTCAACAACCGCTCTATTGCATGGTTATTGAAGAATTACAATCGCATCTATGATGATCCCGAAATGTCACTCGACCTGTATACACGCCAGTGTTCACTGGGAGTTACAGCAGAAATGCTGTCTGTCGCAGCCGGTACAGTGGCCAACAGTGGAGTGAATCCCGTGACTAAAAAACAAGTACTCGATGCCAGTCTGACTCCGAAGATTACCTCTATGATTGCTTCCGTAGGTTTTTACGAACATACGGGCGACTGGATGTATACTTCCGGTATTCCTGCAAAGACCGGTGTAGGCGGTGGCGTCATGGGTGTATTCCCAGGTGTAATGGGTATTTCCGCATTTGCTCCTCCTCTTGATGGTTCGGGCAACTCTGTAAAGGCACAATTAGCTATCAAATATATAATGAATAAGCTGGGGTTGAATGTGTTCAACGGCGAGCAAGTTACTGTAGTTGAATAAAAGTTCTGTCCTTTTTTTGTAGGGGTTACTGCCTGTATGGGTAGTAGCCCCTTTTCTTTGAAGGAAACAATCTTCAGGATTTAGCTGTATGATCAGATTCAACGGGTTCCGGCGCAGCTACTACCTTTCCATTCTCTTCTATCTGCTGATAATACTCATCCTTTTCCTTATTCTTTTTCTGAATGAGGCTGGTGACATATACAGTGAATATAGGAAACATCATCATGCCCAATGCCGCCAGTAAAACGGAGAGTACCCGTCCGGTAGCCGTTACCGCTATAATATTGGAACCAACAGTAGTTACATCCATAAATGCCCACCAGAGTGCATCACCATAACCCGTTACCAATGGGTTTACTTTATGCTCCATCACAAAAAAAGCCAGGCTGGCAAAATAAACCGTAGCCAGCAACATCGTCAGATAGGAGACAAAAAGGCTGGAGGCTTTATTGTAAGTCAGCCATCCCACCACAATTGCCATTGCATATCCGCCACGTACCAAAGGAATAAAACGAAGCATATAAGTAATCTCAGGCGAGAAGGTCCATCCCATATAGGCGATGATATTCTGATAAGGAATAGCTACCAGTAAAAAGAGGAAATGGGTACTAAAATAGCGCAATTTATCTTTGGCGAGAAAGAGTTCGAGGATGAAATCGAACAGAAACAAAATACATATCCACAACTGTACCTTCATATACAGTGATTGGGTATAAAAAGGGATACCCTTGAATGTATCCACAGAGATACTGATGACCAGAAAAAGAGATAATAACAGTATGATGACATGCAAAATACCATATATTCCCCTTCTTCGCAGCGCAAAATCGGAAAGAGCAGTTTTCATATAAATGCTATTTATTTAGGTGATTATACATCTTTATTATACAAGTATAGGGAACAACACAAGTACAAGCTTTGTTTACCGGCCGGTGTATGTTAATTAACCAAGTTTGACAGTCTCCCCCGAAAACATCTCTCCCCGAATGTTGTTATAAAACAGACTTAAAAATATTTTTCACTTATAAAACCTTAACTTATGGCAAATATTAAACAAGTAGCAAAACTGGGGGTATTTACCCTGGCTATTATGAATGTAACGGCAGTCGTCTCCCTGCGTGGACTTCCTGCCGAGGCCGTATATGGTATGAGCTCGGCCTTTTACTATCTTTTCGCAGCCATTGTTTTCTTGATCCCGACTTCACTCGTTGCAGCCGAACTGGCTGCTATGTTTCAGGACAAACAAGGTGGTGTATTCCGGTGGGTAGGCGAGGCCTACGGCAAGAAATTCGGTTTCCTGGCCATTTGGGTACAATGGATTGAAAGTACAATCTGGTATCCTACCGTTTTGACATTCGGTGCCGTTTCCATCGCTTTTATCGGAATGAACGATGTTCACGACATGTCACTGGCAAGCAACAAGTATTACACACTGGCCGTTGTGCTTATCATCTACTGGCTTGCTACTTTCATCTCTCTCAAAGGTATGGGATGGGTAGGTAAAGTTGCCAAAATCGGCGGTATGGTCGGAACCATCATCCCGGCAGCCCTATTGATTATTTTAGGTATTGTTTATCTGGCAACCGGAGGAGTATCCAACCTCGATTTTCATAGTAGTTTCTTCCCCGATTTTACTAAGTTTGACAACGTAGTGCTCGCAGCAAGTATCTTCCTCTTTTATGCCGGTATGGAAATGGGCGGTATCCACGTAAAAGATGTGGAAAACCCCTCTAAGAATTATCCGAAAGCCGTGTTTATCGGTGCATTGATTACAGTACTGATTTTCGTATTAGGTACTTTTGCACTGGGTGTTATCATCCCGGCCAAAGATATCAGCCTGACACAAAGCTTGCTGGTAGGTTTCGATAATTACTTCAGATATATCCATGCTTCCTGGTTGTCACCGATCATCGCTATTGCATTGGCATTCGGTGTACTTGCAGGTGTACTGACTTGGGTTGCCGGTCCGTCAAAAGGTATCTTTGCCGTAGGTAAGGCTGGCTATATGCCTCCTTTCTTCCAGAAAACCAATAAGATGGGTGTACAGAAAAACATCCTGTTCGTACAAGGTATCGCTGTTACAGTACTGAGTCTTCTCTTCGTTGTTATGCCTTCTGTACAAAGCTTCTATCAGATTCTATCTCAGCTGACAGTGATACTCTATCTGGTCATGTATTTGCTTATGTTCTCTGGCGCTATCTATCTGCGTTACAATATGAAGAAAGCCAACCGTCCGTTCCGTATCGGTAAGAAAGGAAATGGCTTGATGTGGTTTGTGGGCGGCCTCGGTTTCTGTGGCTCATTGCTTGCATTTATATTGAGCTTTATCCCACCCAGCCAGATCTCTACAGGTAGCAATACCGTATGGTTCACCGTTCTTATTGTAGGTGCAATCATCGTAGTTATAGTTCCGTTCATTATCTACGCTTCAAAGAAACCGTCATGGGTTGACCCGAATACCAGCTTCGAACCTTTCCACTGGGAAGAACAAGCTAAACCGGAAGTAGCAACAGCTAGGGCAACAACCGTCGCCACTGCAACTACCGCAACAGCTAAACCTGCTCCGGTATCCGGTACAGTAACACCGACATCCGGTACTGTTGCAAATGACAATAGTACTCCCAAAACTTAAAAAGATTATTTATACAAAAAATGAGGGATATACCGGGATTTATTTTCCGGTATATCCCTCATTTCCTTATATATAGGCAGAAAATCTATCTTCTGTTATACGAAAAACTTAGCCTAACGCCTGTATCCTCAGAAAGTGGGAGGAGAAGCAAGCGTTATCAGATTCAAGATTCTGAAGTTAGTGGCAAAACAAACCAAAAAGTAGATCCTTCACCCTGTTGTGACCAGACTCCTATTTTACCTCCTAATTTCTCTACTACAGTTTGTGAAAGCGTCAATCCCAATCCGGTTCCCGGGACCTCCCGATCCAATTTGGTAAAACGGCTGAATATCTTACTCTGTTCTTCAGAAGATATTCCAATTCCGGAATCCCGTACGTAGCAATACAGTTCTTTTCCATCCCTCACCCGACAACCAAAACAAATCTCTCCATTCTGGGTAAACTTCATTGCATTCGTCAACAGATTCATAAATACCTGCATAATACGCTGCCGCTCTGAATATATGGTCAGTTCTGCCAGATCAGCCTCACACACCAACATAACTTCGGGCTTCTCTACCAGCCGGATATTAAATAAAGCATATAATTCTCTTAACAGATCATTGGCATTAAATTCCGAATAATGAAAATCAAAACTCCCGGCTTCAATCTGCGAAAGATCAAGAATATCGGAAATCAACTGCAACAAACGGTCACTATTCTGATTAATGATATCAGTATACATATTCTTTTCTTCCTCACTTGATGCTGTAGCCAGTAAACTGGAAAAGCCTACAATAGCATTCATCGGCGTACGGATCTCATGGCTCATATTGGCAATAAATGCGTTCTTTAACTTATCACATGAGCGCGAATTTTCCTGTTCGAGCTGCAACAACCGTTGTGTATTCCTGAGTTCACTGATATCATAAACAGTCAATAACATCAGTTCTTCATCATTTATATTCAAATAATTTCCTGATACATGTACGTCACATGGAGTAATCTGTTTATTGTTCTGACTCACTATCTGCATAGATGCCTCAAAGCGATCAAAATTCTCCCTTTTATAAAAAGCTCTGCCAATAGCAACCCGCACTCCACAAACCTTACAACATGCATGCGTACCACATTCCCCCGATTCTACTGCATTCTTACAGTGAAGCAAATCTCCCACCCGCTTTATACTTTTATCTTCTTCGATACCATTCAGCGAGTAATAGTTTGTCTTCTGTACAACAAAATCCTTACCTATCAGTAAAAGATAAGTGTTCACATTCCGGAAAATCAAATCTTCTTTCTGCCGTTCTCTACTGTTTTCTTTCTCTCTCCGACAGGCTTTTTTCTGTCCTTGCTGATATTTGACTGTAATAAAGATACTATAAACTAAAAAAAATCCGGCAGTAATATAAGGTATTAGCATGTTATGTTTGCAATGTCTGTTTATTATAATCTTGTCTTATTTGAGCGTAAAAATATAAAATATCTCAATCCTTTTTTATTTTGAAGGATATTTATTTGCAGTACCCTAAAACAAAATAGTCAGAAATGTAAAAAACCTGCATTTTTTTCTTGAAGTTATTGCAGTATTGAAAAATATACCTATCTTTGCACCCGCAAACAAGAAAGGTGCCATAGCTCAGTTGGTAGAGCAAAGGACTGAAAATCCTTGTGTCCCCGGTTCGATTCCTGGTGGCACCACCAAAAAGCTTTTCAATTTTAGAAAACCCTTGAATTAGAGATAGTTCAAGGGTTCTTTTTTTACCCTCACTACGCATTCCGCTACATATTTGTGAAGTTGGATTTCGCCAATTCAGTGGCTTTTTTTAAGGCTTTTGAAAAAGCCATAAATATGTACCATACTTCATTGTTTTTCAATTGTTTGACAATTTCAATCTCCGGTGTGAAAAAGTAATTTTGCACACATGACCGGATGGAGTCAGAAATGTGAAAGAAATTTAAAAATTCGGTATTTCCCATCGGGATAAAAAAAAGGAATCGAACCCGGGATACAAAAGGCAATTCGAACCTGAAAAAAATGGGATTTTTATGGCTTTTCCACAAGTCCCTCAAAAAAGCCACCGAATTTAACATTTCGCTCCATATCCTCATGCCATCCGGTTTTGACGAAACAATTGAATGTAACACCTCAAAAAACAAAAGTGATGAAACAAGGAACAAT
>NZ_CAXSVC010000012.1:0-142910 GCF_964240755.1 Bacteroides sp. HPS0048
GTATCATATATTTTGACCATAATTACTTTTTGTTTACGCGGAGAATCTACTTTAATGTTTTCTTAACCAATTAAGTTCGATAAATGTGGTTGTTAAAAGAAATTTGTTGTGTAATGTAATTTGATCGTTAGTTGTTTGTAGTATTATTCTTTTGTGTATGGTATATAAAAAAGAAGGCTATCTATCCCAGACAGCCAATCTTTATTAACCTTAAATCTAATACCATGAAAAACACAGTGCAAAGATAAAGGGATTTATGTTATAAAACATAATGATTTGCTATAAAACTGCTATTTATTAACATTGTTTAGCTTTGATGATTCCTTAATTATGCTACATGCCAAATTATTCTACATACAAAACTAATCCTTTGAGATATTCCCCTTCCGGATGGTAGATGTTTACCGGATGATCTGCAGGTTGGGTTAATTGATGTAGAATACGTACGCTACGCCCTGATGTAGCAGCGGCAGTAAATACAGCCGTACGGAAATTATCTTTTGTCACTACCTGCGAACAAGAGAATGTAAATAAGATACCACCCGGTTTGATTTTCTCAAAAGCTTTGGCGTTCAGTTTACGGTATCCTTGCAGAGCATTGCGCAATGCATCTTTATGTTTGGCAAAAGCAGGAGGATCGAGAATTATCAGATCATACTGATCGCCCATGCGGTCGAGGTATTTGAAAGCATCTTCTGCGTAAGCTTCATGACGTGGATCTCCGGGGAAATTTAATTCTACATTCTTGTTGGTGAGATCTATTGCTTTAGCAGAACTGTCTACCGAATGAACTTGTTTGGCACCACCGCGCATCGCATAGAAAGAGAATCCCCCTGTGTAACAGAACATATTCAGCACAGAACGATCTTTTGAATAACGTTCTAGCAGAGCACGGTTCTCGCGTTGGTCCACAAAAAAACCTGTTTTTTGTCCTTTTAGCCAGTCTACATGGAATTTTAGTCCATATTCACGGGCTATGTTATCACTGCTTCCTCCTTTCAGGAATCCATTTTCCGGGAAAAGATCGGCTTTGAAAGGGAGGGTAGTTTCCGATTTATAATAGATGTTTTCTATTTTACCTTCCATAACCTCAGACAAAGCTTCGGCGATAGCCATGCGGTCAACGTGCATACCGGCAGAATGTGCCTGCATGACAGCTGTTTTAGCATATATATCAATGACCAGGCCAGGCAGATTGTCACCCTCACCATGTACCAGACGATAGGTGTCGTTGGTGGGATTGGTGGCGATACCGATACTACGGCGCATGTCATAAGCTATCTCCAGTTTGCGTTTCCAGAAATCGTGATTGATAGGTTCTTGTTTGAAGGAGAGTACACGTATGGCAATACTACCTATCTGGAAGTGTCCTTCGGCAATGAATTCTTTCTTGGAGGTATATACTTCCACAACTTCACCCTCTTCCGGTTCACCGTCGAAACGGGCGATAGCGCCTGAAAATATCCAGGGATGAAAACGTTTTAGTGATTCTTCTTTACCGGGTTTGAGATATACTTTGTACATGAAAATATAGGGATTTACAATTTACAATTTTACGATTTACAATTTTAGAGAGGGCGGGTTCCCTGTTCGTCTTCTATAGCTACGGGAGTTTCTTCTATTTCAAAGTTGCCGGTATGCTTCAGCTCTTCCAATAAATTATAGATGTGAAGGCATGCCCAGGCATCTGTTGCCGCATATTGTTTTTGGGCATCTGTTAATACATCCGCTTCCCAATTGGAAAGACGTTGTGATTTTGATATTTTTTCTTTAAATAAGATGCCGTATATTTTTTGCAGACTTTTGTCCAATATGCCGAAAGGACGTACATAATCCTGTAATTCTACACAACCCTGTTGGGTGAATGGTGCACGTTTATGCAGCATCATAAAGTCATCACGCAGTGACAAACCAACTTTTATTACTTCCGGATTTTCCAGCAATCCAATCAGTGACGGAGTAAGCCCCGTCATGTTCAGGCGGAATAGGAAACAGCATTCGTTGGAGGATATTTGTAATAGTGCAACTTTATGAGATTGTCCTTTAGTGAAAGACGGACGGGTCTCACTATCAATGCCCAATACGGACTGGGCTTGTAGATACGCTACTGCCTTGTCTGCTTCTTTCTCGCTTTGAATCACGTGTATCGGTCCTTCAAAAACGGCTTTAGGCAATTCTTTTATTTCTTCTTTACTTATTGTTCTTTTTATGATCATTTTCTTCTTCTCTTATTCGTTGTCATGGCAATGACAGCCATGGTCGTGACAATGACAGTCGTCATCCTCTCCACAATGGCAATCTTCATCATTGCAGTGGCAATCATCATTCCCAGGTTCATACTCACCTTCTTCAACTTCTTCTTCCTCCTCTGGCTCCTGGTTATACTTCACGTCATGGAGTGCCCGCAAAGTATTTACCAGTTTTTGTCCCCATAGAAGTCCAAAGTTTTCCTGGCAGATGGCAAGGGAGTCGTTCATCGTTTCGTTCAGTCCGAGCTGGAATACAAATATAAAGTCCCGGATGTCCTGATAAATATCAGCAAGGTCTTCCGATATATTTTTCTTAATGGGCTGATCACTGTAGGCCATGTCCGGTAGGAAAACTTCAAGATAATCATCCTTTTCGGCCATGATGTCAGCCAGGTTAATACGCAACACTTCGTACATTTCCTCCGTAACATAAGTTTCGGGTGCTTCATCACCTATCACTTCACACTTAGGAAGCATGGATGCTTTGAGATAAAGCAGAGGGAGTATTTTTAGTGTTGTATCAACAAATGTCTTACGCTTCATGTTCTCGGAACGTTCGAGAAAAGCACAGAATTCTGCGGCTACCGTAACGAATTCTATTACATTTTTATCAAATATTACCAGACTTTCTTTTTTCATATCTGCTTGAATTGAAACGCAAAGGTAAGAAAAAGGATTGAAAGAGTGAGAGGATTAGTAAGAGATTCTTTTTGATGGGTAATAACTTTAAAGGCAACAGTTAGGAAGAAAATTGTTTTTTTACTACTTTTGCGCTTTAGTATTATATAAGGTATAAAAGACGCAATATGGCAAAAAAGAAATCAGATAAAGAGGCAGAACCAAAGGTGCCTTCTACTAATAAGTTCATAGCATTTCTCAAAAATGAAACCATCCACTTTGTTCTTGGTTTGGTGTTGGTGATATTTTCCGTTTATTTATTGTTGGCTTTCTCTTCCTTCTTTTTTACGGGAGCAGCAGATCAGAGTATTATTGATAGCGGAAATCCACATGATCTGTCAACCGTGAACAATCATGTGAAGAACTATGCCGGTTCGCGGGGAGCACAATTGGCCAGTTATCTTATAAATGATTGCTTCGGGATTTCGTCATTCTTTATTCTTATCTTCCTGGCTGTGGCAGGATTAAAACTGATGCGCGTGCGGATTGTGCGTTTGTGGAAATGGTTTATTGGATGTGCATTGCTGCTTGTATGGTTTTCTGTATTCTTTGGCTTTGCCTTTATGGATAGCTATCAGGACTCATTCATTTATTTGGGAGGACGTCACGGATATAATGTAGCCAATTGGCTGACTTCACAGGTGGGACAACCTGGTGTTTGGATGATTTTGCTTGTGACGGCGATCTGTTTCCTTATTTATATCAGTGCCCGTACAGTCATATGGTTACGTAAACTTTTTAGCCTTAGCTTCTTGAAACGTAGTCGTAAAGAGGGAAGAGAAGAGCAGGAAGAAAGTCCTGCAGCAGAACAGGTAAAGCCTGAATTTGCCAATCCGAAACCTCACGAAGTAGAGTTTTCTATGGATCGGACTTTCCAACAGAAACCAGCTCCTAAAGAGGTTAAAACGGAGCCTGAAATGAAAGAGCCGGAGTTTGTTATGCCGTCAGAAATCAATGAGAATTCATCGAAAGAGGAGGAGGAAGTGACAATGACTTTTGAACAGACTACCCCCGACCCGGTTCCTGTTGTGAATGAATTGACTGATAAAGAACCTGCTTTTGAAGTTGAGGCCGCTGCTGACGCCGATGACGATTATCTGGGAAAAGAAACTGAACCTTATAATCCGAAACTTGATCTTGAAAATTATCGTTTTCCTGGCATTGAGCTGATGAGGCATTTTGAGAACAATGAGCCTACCATTAATATGGAGGAACAGAATGCGAATAAGGATAAGATTATCAATACATTGAGGAGCTTTGGCATCGAGATCAGTACGATCAAGGCAACTGTAGGACCTACCGTAACTCTTTATGAAATAACTCCTGAACAGGGAGTACGTATTTCAAAGATCCGTGGATTGGAAGATGATATTGCATTGAGCCTTTCGGCATTGGGAATTCGTATTATTGCCCCGATTCCCGGAAAAGGAACAATCGGTATTGAAGTACCGAACTCTAACCCTAAAATTGTTTCCGGACAAAGTATTATCGGTAGTAAGAAATTTCAGGAGTCTACCTATGATTTGCCGATTGCATTTGGTAAGACAATCACGAATGAGGTGTTTATGGTAGACCTTTGTAAAATGCCGCACGTATTGGTAGCAGGTGCTACCGGACAAGGTAAATCTGTGGGACTGAATGCAATCATTACTTCTTTATTGTATAAGAAACATCCGGCAGAACTGAAGTTTGTACTTGTCGATCCGAAGAAAGTAGAGTTTAGTATTTATTCGGTTATAGAGCATCATTTCCTTGCCAAGTTGCCCGATGGAGGTGATGCCATTATTACGGATGTGACGAAGGTTGTGCAGACACTTAATTCTGTCTGTGTGGAGATGGATACCCGTTATGATTTGTTGAAGATGGCGCATGTACGCAATATAAAGGAGTATAACGAGAAATTTGTCAATCGCCGTCTGAACCCTGAAAAGGGACATAAGTTTATGCCTTATATTGTGGTAGTTATTGATGAGTTTGGTGATTTGATAATGACTGCCGGAAAAGAGATAGAATTACCTATTGCCCGTATTGCCCAGCTGGCGCGTGCGGTAGGTATCCATATGATTATTGCCACACAGCGTCCTACAACAAACATTATTACAGGTACGATCAAGGCGAACTTCCCGGCGCGTGTTGCTTTCCGCGTTTCGGCAATGATGGATTCGCGTACAATTCTTGACCGTCCGGGAGCCAATCAGCTGATAGGACGCGGAGATATGCTTTTCTTACAGGGAGCAGATCCGGTGCGCGTACAGTGTGCATTTATTGATACGCCGGAGGTGGAGGAGATCACTAAGTTTATTGCAAAACAGCAAGGATATCCGACTGCCTTTTTCTTGCCCGAATATGTGAGTGAAGATGGAGGTAGTGACCTGGGAGATGTGGATATGGGGCGTCTTGATCCGCTGTTTGAAGAAGCAGCCCGGTTGATCGTTATTCACCAACAGGGTTCTACTTCTCTGATTCAGCGTAAATTCTCTATTGGATATAATCGTGCAGGGCGTATTATGGACCAATTGGAAAAAGCCGGAATCGTTGGCCCAACCCAGGGAAGTAAGGCACGCGACGTTTTGTGTATGGATGAAAATGACCTCGAAATGAGATTGAACAATTTACAATAAACAAGCGTTAATAAGACAAATGAAGAAGTACATTTTTAGCATTTTGATAGCTTTACTTACTACTTTGCCTGTACTTGCCCAAAAACAAGCGCAGGCAAAACTTGTGCTTGATAAAACGGCTGCCGCTTTTGAAAAAGCAGGTGGAGTAAAAGCTGATTTTAGTGTACAGGCTTTTAATAAAGGGCATTCTGTAGGAACGGCTACCGGAACCATTGAGCTGAAAGGAGAGAAGTTTTTTCTGAAAACGGCTGAGACGGTTTCATGGTTTGACGGAAAAACGCAGTGGAGTTATCTTACTCAAAATGATGAGGTAAATATTAGTACTCCTACTGAAGCAGAATTACAGGGCTTGAATCCGTATGCATTGCTCTATCTTTATAAGAAAGGGTTTGATTATGAATTAGGGAAAGTGGCAGATTTTCATGGGAAACAGGTGTATGAGGTGATCCTCACTGCAACAGATAAAAAACAGGACTTGTCCCGTATCGTACTTTATGTAGTAAAAAGTACCTATCAGCCTGTTTATATAAAAGTGGAACAACGTGATGGTAGCCGGAGTGAGATAACCATTACCAGATATCAAACAGGCTTGAAACTGTCCGACTCTGTTTTTGTATTTAATAAACAACAATATCCTACTGCCGAAATCATAGATTTAAGATAAACAGTAGATTTTTTTAGTCGTAAATAGTAAATAAGTAAATCGTAAACGTACCTATGTGATGAAGATAAAATAATAGTCATGACCATAGGGAATAAATAATAAAATAGAATGGTGGAAACAGAAAAAGTAAGATGCCTGATTATTGGTTCAGGTCCTGCCGGGTATACGGCAGCGATATATGCGGGGCGTGCAAACTTATCCCCCGTGCTTTATGAAGGAATACAACCTGGTGGACAGTTGACAACCACCACAGATGTGGAGAACTTTCCCGGATATCCGCAAGGTATCAGTGGTCCGCAACTGATGGAAGATTTGCGCACGCAAGCCGAACGCTTCGGTGCAGATATCCGTTTCGGTATTGCTACTGCTTCGGATTTGAGCAAGGCACCCTATAAAATTACCATTGACGGAGAGAAGGAGATTGAGGCGGAAACATTGATTATAGCAACCGGTGCTACGGCAAAATATCTGGGTCTGGAAGATGAAAAGAAATATGCCGGAATGGGTGTAAGCGCTTGTGCTACTTGCGACGGGTTCTTTTATCGTAAGAAAGTGGTGGCTGTTGTTGGTGGGGGTGATACGGCTTGTGAAGAAGCTGTTTACCTTGCCGGATTGGCTTCAAAAGTATACCTTATTGTTCGTAAACCTTATCTGCGTGCATCAAAAATCATGCAGGAGCGTGTGTTGAACCATGATAAGATAGAGGTGTTATTTGAACATAATGCTGTTGGTCTGTTCGGTGAGAATGGGGTAGAAGGTGTAAGCCTTGTAAAGCGTTGGGGTGAACCGGATGAAGAACGTTATACATTGTCTATAGATGGATTTTTCCTGGCTATCGGTCATAAGCCGAATTCTGATATCTTCAAACCCTATCTTGAAACGGATGAAGTAGGCTATATCATTACGGAGGGGGATACTCCCCGTACAAAGGTACCGGGGGTTTTTGCTGCCGGTGATGTTGCCGATCCGCATTACCGTCAGGCAATTACTGCTGCAGGAAGTGGTTGTAAAGCCGCTATTGAGGCAGAGCGTTATTTGTCTGAAAAAGGACTTTAATAATAAATCCATCATGTATAAAAAAAAGCGGATTGTACTGTTACAGTGCAATCCGTTTTTTATTGATAACCAGAGTCAAAAAATGAATGTAAGTTTTCCCACAATGTAAAAATGTACATTCTTGTATGGTAAAGGTGTACATTCTTGTGATATAAGAATGTACATTCCTGTCATACAAAAGTGTACATTCTTATAACTTCTGATTATCAGTTGGTTATGTTGCTTTTCTTCTTAATAAATCTCTATTTCGTCAAGATACAGATTTGCCTGTATGATGTCTTCCGGAGTATCTTTTCTGCAATCAATACCGTTACGTAAGGTACCTCCATTTTGGATTTTTACTTTTACATAAGTGGCTTCAACAGGATCGAAGGAGATAGAATCAGTATACGCTTTTCTTCCTTTATCCGGAAATTGACGAGTAAATGTCTCTTCTGCAACTTGCCGGTATTCTTTACCATCGGCTGAGATTTCTACCGTAGCAGCACCTGCCGGTAAAATGCGATAGGCCGGGTTAAATAATGAACCAAATACTACCTGACTGATTTGAGTCGGTTTATCGAGTTGTACAATGAATTCTACTTCTTTACGTTTTTCATTCATGGAGAAATTTGTCCATGGAGTATAAGATGCGTTATTTCCACGCTTGCCATTTGTTAGTCCGAAGGTGGTTTTGTCTGCACCGAATAAATCGTTTTCTCCGAAAATATCTCCCTTCATCCATCCTAAAGCAGGGGTC
This sequence comes from Bacteroides sp. HPS0048, assembly GCF_964240755.1. Lineage (NCBI taxonomy): Bacteria > Pseudomonadati > Bacteroidota > Bacteroidia > Bacteroidales > Bacteroidaceae > Bacteroides > Bacteroides sp. HPS0048. The sequence goes on from NZ_CAXSVC010000012.1 coordinate 8,008, forward strand.
ACTACGAAGCTTTTTCCGCTAATCAGATTACCATAAAGAGGCTTGTGGCGGATTTTACCCAGCATTTTACCATTTTTGAATGCAGCAGCTTTCAGGTTTATATTTCCTTGAAGTGCGAAAGGGGCTGTGTAAAGCGTTGATTTAATATTCGGTTCACTTCCGTCTGTGGTGTATCGGATTTCAGCATCCGGGTAATAACATTCCAATATCACGTTTAATGTATCGTTATCTACGTGTGTATTGACATTTACATCAAAAAAGTTACGGCACGCTTTGACGTTCAGCATGTCCAGGCGTTCAAACTCTTCTGCCATACGCTTACAGAAATTTTTCCAGTCTTTATTCTGGTCCAGCGTCCATCCTGTTTCTGAAATAGCTACTGCTTTGGGGAATATCTGATAATCGCGACGATCATTATTTTGCATATATTCTGTCCAGGCATTTCCCTGTACGCCAATAATATGCTTCTTTACCAGTTCATCGGCATCATCTGCTACTGGGTTGTAAGTATAAGTCATTTTTAATGTGACATATCCGCCGATAGTAACTGGTGCTGTTTCCGGGTCTTCCTGATAATAATCCACATACATATAAGGACTCGGGGTCATGATGGCATTGTGTCCCAGTTTGGCGGCATTCATACCTCCGTCTACCCCTCTCCATGACATGACAGTGGCATTAGGTGCCAATCCTCCTTCGAGAATCTCATCCCAACCAATGATATTACGTCCTTTGCTGTTTATGTATTTTTCCATACGAGTGACGAAATAGCTTTGCAGCTTTTCTTCTTTTGTATGTAGTTTGCCATCTGCTGGATTAGGAGTTGTATCATCTTTCAATCCCAGCTTTTTGATAAGTCCCTGGCAGTGCGCACAGTTTTTCCATGCAGTCTTGGGGCATTCATCACCTCCTACATGTATGTATGCACTCGGAAATAGTTCAATGACTTCGTCAAGGACTCCTTCCAGAAATTTGAAGGTTTCTTCTTTCGGACAGTATACCTGGTCAAATATTCCCCATGTCCCGGTTACATCGTAAGTGGTGTCGGGTGTGCACGAAAGCTCAGGATAAGAGGCAATGGCGGCAATGGCATGTCCCGGCATCTCAATTTCAGGAATAACCGTAATGTATTTGCTGGCGGCATAAGCCACTACGTCTTTAATTTGTTCCTGAGTATAGTAACCTTCAACTTCTTTTCCATCAAATATTTGCGGATAGTTGGTGAAGTAATAATCTATAAGTGTCTCTTTCCGTTTGGAACCGATTTCCATCAGCTTGGGGAATTTTTTGATTTCAATTCTCCATCCCTGGTCGTCTGTCAGGTGCCAATGAAAGGTGTTCATTTTGTGCATGGCAAGCATATCAATGAACTTATATACATATTCTATAGGAGAGAAGTTACGACAAACGTCAAGCATCATTCCACGATATGCGAAACGGGGAGCGTCTTCTATTTCTACAGCAGGTATTGACCAGTCAGCGCGTTTGTTGCGTTCTTTTCCATATACAGCCGGAGGCAGAAGTTGGTAGAGTGTTTGTACACCGTAGAAGAAACCGTTGGGTTGTGATGCGGTAATTGTAATGTTAGTTGGGGTAACGGATAATTTGTATCCTTCCTGAGGCATGCCTTCTTGGGTTATAAAAGTGATGGAAGGATTGCCGGCATGCTCCTTGTCTATTCGTTCTAACGACAATCCGGAGGTTGTTGCCAAACGCCCGATGAGACTGTCTGCAATGTTTTGTACCTCCGGTGTACAACCGGCTGTAATAACTTTGACTTTTTTGTTTAACTCAAAACGTCCTTGTTGGGGCGTCATTTGGTTAGGCAACGGAACGAGATTGTACTCATTCACTGTTTCTTTTGAATCTTTACATCCGGGGGCGATGAACAATAGAGACAAAAGAAAGAAGGAAATTCCTTTTTTCATGATACGAAATGTGTGTTAAGTTATATAATTGTGATAAAAAAAATTATCCGATTTTGCTGATCTTCTTCAGCTTTTCTTCATCTATTATTTTTATTTTTCTTCCGTCAATGGTGATAAGGCGCTCGGTTGCAAAGTTTGATAACGTACGGATGGCATTAGAAGTGGTCATATTAGAAAGATTAGCCAAGTCTTCGCGAGACAGATAGATACTTAGGGTAGAACCATCTTCTTCAAGTCCATAGCTTTCTTTAAGGAATATGAGAGACTCCGCCAATCGTCCGCGGATATGTTTTTGAGTCAGGTTGACAGTTCGTTCATCTGCAATGCCAAGATCAATGGACAATTGGCGAATGAAGAACATGGCAAGGTCATTGTTTTGGGTTACCAAAGTCATAATAGCGCTCATAGGTATCAGTCCGATAAGGGACGGTTCGAAAGCTGCTGCAGCTGTAACAAAATCTTCTTTGGCAAAGAAAGCACGGTATGCAAAATATTCGGTGGGTTTGATCATACGGATGATCTGGCTGCGGCCTCCAACTCCTTCTTTAAATATTTTTACTTTTCCACTGAGGAGGCACATTAAATGTGTAGGTGTTTCACCTTCACAGTAGATGACTTCGTTCTTTTTGTAATTTTGTAGAGTAAAATTGTTCGCCAGGAACTCTCTTTGTTCATTGTTCAAGGGAGCCCACATATCGGATAATTTATCCGAGATATCTATGTCTGACAAGTTTATCTTTACCATGAGTGCTGCAAAACTGTGTTATAAAGCACAAATGTAGAAAGAAAAAATGAGAAAAAGAATAAAAGATAAAAATAATGTGCTAATATAATAATATGTCAATTTGCCAATATGCCAATTGCTCTTTAGTATGATAGTGCAGTTTATTAGCATATTGGCGAATTAACACATTATTATTTATTTCGTGAACAGCAATTCCCTGTATTTAGGCAATGGCCATATTTCGTCATCGATTTCCATTTCCAGATGGTCGATGTGATCACGGATACTTTCCAGATAGGGGCGTACGGTTTCTTCATAAGCGAAGGCCTTTTCTTGAAAGTTTTCTTTGTGATTGGCTACTTTACGGGCTTCAGTCATATCTCTGACTAAAACTTTGATCGCAGTAACCCGGCGGGAGATTTCTTTGATCAGTTCTTTCCGGTCGGCACTCATTACTTCGTACTCTTCGGGAGAGAATATTTCTTTCATTCCTAATAAGTTTTCCAACAAACGATTCTGGTAACTTACTGCGATGGGTACAATATGATTTATAGCGAGATCTCCTAATACACGACTTTCTATTTGTACTTTCATCGTGTATTTTTCTAATTCCACTTCAAGACGGCAGGCAAGTTCTGTTTCGTTAAAAATGCGTTCGCCTATCAATACGGATTTAGATTGATTGTCTACGTAGTGCATCAATGCTTCCGGAACGTGGCAGATATTGGTTAATCCGCGGCGGGCGGCTTCTTGTTTCCATTCTTCCGAATAACCGTCACCTTCAAAACGGATGGGTTCTGAAGCAATGATTGTTTCTTTTAGCAGGCGGAAGATTGCTTCGTCTTTACCGATACCTTCTTCCATTAACTTTTCAACAGAAGCACGAAATTCGTTAAGCTGGTTAGCCATAGCTGCATTGATAGCAATCATGGCAGCAGCACAGTTGGAAGATGATCCGGCAGCACGGAACTCAAAGCGGTTTCCGGTGAAAGCAAATGGAGATGTACGGTTTCTGTCAGTAGTATCCAGTAAAATTTCGGGGATACGTCCGATACCGAGTTTAAGCGTTGTTTTTTCTTCCGGTGTCATTTTGCTACTCCCCACCTGGCGCACGATTTCGTCTAATGTAGAGGAGAGTTGTCTACCTAAGAAGATGGATAATATGGCGGGCGGGGCTTCATTGGCTCCCAATCGGTGACTGTTACCGGCACTCATAATAGAGGCACGCAGCAAGTCCTGATTTTTGTAAACCATCATTAATACGTTGACCAGGAAGGTAAGGAAAAGCATATTGCCTTTCGGATTCTTGCCCGGGGCAAAAAGATTGATACCGGTATCTGTACAGAGTGACCAGTTGTTATGCTTGCCTGAGCCATTGACACCACTATACGGCTTCTCATGCAGTAATACTGCAAAGTGATGTTTACGGGCAATGCGCTTCATCAGATCCATGACCAATTGATTGTGGTCATTGGCCAGATTGGCATTCTCAAAAATGGGAGCAAGCTCAAACTGGTTTGGGGCAACTTCATTGTGTCGGGTTTTGGCAGGTATACCCAGCTTGTGGCATTCTATCTCCAACTCTTTCATGAAAGCAGTAACACGGGGGGGGATAGAGCCAAAATAATGATCTTCCAATTGCTGGTCTTTAGCTGATGAATGGCCCATTAAGGTTCGTCCTGTCAGGCATAAGTCGGGACGGGCATTATATAAAGAGGAGTCAACAAGGAAGTATTCCTGTTCCCAACCTAAATTAGTAAATACACGGGTTATATTTTTGTCGAATAACTGGCATACTTCTGTTGCAGCTTTATCTACTGCTGCGAGTGCTTTGAGTAGTGGAGTTTTATAATCTAATGCTTCACCTGTATATGAAATGAAAATAGTGGGAATACAGAGAGTAGTATCTACTACAAAAGCCGGAGAAGAAACGTCCCAAGCTGTATATCCGCGCGCCTCAAACGTATTACGTATTCCTCCGTTAGGAAAAGAAGAGGCGTCAGGTTCTTGTTGAATGAGTAGCTTGCCTGAAAAACGTTCTATGACTCCGCCATCTTCGCTGAATTCGATGAAGCCGTCATGTTTTTCGGCTGTGCCATCAGTCAGTGGCTGAAACCAATGGGTGTAGTGAGTCACATTCAGTGATTTTGCCCAACTTTTCATACCATTAGCGATAAGGTCAGCCATTTCACGATTGATGGGAGTACCTTTCTCAATAGCATCCATTACAGCTTTGTAGGCTTCTTTAGGAAGATATTCCTGCATCTTCTTACGGTCGAATACGTGGGAACCATAATAATCGGACAATTTGTTGGAAGGAGGAGTGATTTCCAAAGGACATCTGCTGGAAAGTTCCTGTAAAGCTAAAAATCTCATTTTTGACATAATAGTGTCTCTTTTATCAGTTGTTGGGCGCAAAATTATATGTTTTTTCTGAATGTACCCCTATTTTTTAGGGGGTAATTTCGAAAATAGTTCTATTTTTCTCAGAAAGCCCCCTGTCTGAAGAGACTGTTTTTAGGTATATCTATTGTTATCGCGCATTGTATCTTTTTAAATTGATTCATTATTCTATAACTTTCATATTAATAGAATATGGTATTTGTAATAAATTATAAATATAAAACGGGTAGAAGATGAATGAAAAATAGAGTTTTAGAAAATGAAAAAGTAATACAATGTGTGTATTTTGTAATACATTGTATATCAGTTTGTTATGATGGTGCCTTTTTTCTCTACGAGAAACGGAGCGATCATCGTAGAGAAACGAGACGTTTCTCGTAGAGTCTCGGACCGATCCTCTACGAGAAATGAATTGGAAGTTTATAAGATGTTACAAAAGTAATGAATGATAAAAATCTTCTCCTTTTCTTTTAGTAAACGTTATTCATTCGTAAATGGTTGTTTTTCTCATATTTATCTTTATCTTTGCTTCTGTAACCTGATGTCAATCAAAATAAAACCGATTATGGAGTTAAGTTTATTTGCTATAATTGTTTTACTCGTTGTGATATTGTACATGCAAAGCGATAGGTTTGCAAAATTAAACTCCGAGATTAATGCTGTGAAAAGGAGGTTGGACCTTTTGTTAGAGAAGAAAAAAGAGATCTCTTCTATTAGTGAAACTAAAGTTCCTCCTGTGCTCATGGAAAATACAGAGGAAGAACCGTCATTACCGACTCCGGTGAAAGATAAGATGCAATCGGTTTCAGAAGTGCAGTTACCTGAAAACGGAACTGAAAGCCATCTTGAACCTGAACCAGTTTCCTGGATTTCTGAAGAGGTTGCTGCTATTGATCCACAGATTGTTGAAACTGAGAAAACGGAAAAAGAAACAGAGAAACCGGCTCCTATATTGATTAAAAAGGAGAAGGCGAAGATTAATTATGAAAAGTTCATCGGCGAGAATCTTTTTGGAAAGATTGGTATTCTTGTTTTAGTGGTAGGGGTTGGTCTGTTTGTAAAATACGCTATTGATAAAGATTGGATAAATGAGACGATGCGCACCATACTGGGATTTGTAGCGGGTGCTGTTTTGTTGTTTGTTGCAGAACGCTTGTGTGAAAAGTATCGTACATTCAGTTCTTTGCTGGCGGGTGGCGCTTTTGCTGTGTTCTATCTGACGGTTGCCATTGCCTTTCATTACTATAATTTGTTTTCACAAACGGTAGCGTTTATTATTCTTGTGTTTGTCACACTGATGATGTCTATATTGGCCATTTTATATGATCGCCGTGAATTGGCTGTTATTTCGCTTGTTGGTGGTTTTATTGCTCCTTTTCTGGTGAGTAGTGGAGAGGGAAGTTATATTGTTCTGTTTACTTATCTGTCTGTTCTCAATTTGGGGATGTTCGGCTTATCATTGTATAAAAAGTGGGCAGAGCTTCCTGTTATTTCATTTGTAGCTACTTATCTTATTTTCCTGATTTATGTACTCAATAGTTGTGTTTTCTATAATATGCCGAAGATTGATTCGGTTGTAATTGCACAACATCTGTTTGTTTTTGCCACTTTGTTTTATTTTATTTTTTTGTTACCGGTATTGACCATACTTAAGGTTGAAGGAAAGAAACCTGATAAATGTTTACTTCCAATTATTGTAACAAATAATTTTATTTTTCTTTTCTTTGGAGTGCTATTCCTGAATTCCATGAATCTGCCTTTTAAAGCTACAGGACTTTTCACCTTATTTATTGCTTTCGTAAACTTGGTTTTAGTTATCTGGTTAAGAAAAAGTAAGCAGGATTATAAACTTCTTATTTATACAATGCTGGGGTTGGTACTGACTTTTGTTTCTATTACAATTCCAGTTCAGTTGGACGGAAATTATATAACTTTGTTTTGGGCTTCCGAAATGGTTCTTTTATTATGGCTCTATATCAAATCCCGAATCCGGGTATACGAATCTGCTTCTCTGGTGTTAATCGGATTGACTTTGATTTCTTATATGATGGATGTTGAGCATCAGGTTACAGATCATTCTTTTGTGACAAGTACCATTTTTATGAATAGTATGTTTGCTACCAGTATGTTTACCGGATTGGCAGTAGGGGTATATGCTTTCTTGATAGGGCGTTATCGCGATTCTTTTGAGAAAGCCCGTTATTTGAATTATACTCCCTGGAATGCAATAATGCTGGTTGTCTCTGTTGTCATACTGTACTATACTTTTATGATAGAGTTTTATCAGCACTTGGCTCCGGTACTATCTTATAGGGTGATGCATTTATTTACTTCTTTCTGTATATTGGCTTTGTGCTATGGTTTTAGAAAGCGCTTTCCGGTTAAAGAGTATGGTTTGCTTTATGTGATAGGAATAGGGATAAGTGTAATCCTGTATATGATTCATACGTGGGAAGATCATGGTAATTCAATAGGTGTGTTGCCTGTTTTACTTTCCTGGGTAACTACAGTTGTTATAATTGTCAATCTTTGTTATGTGTGTTGGTTGTATAATATTAATCACACTATTACAGTTCGCTTTACAGTTTATTTTAGTGTGTTATCAACTTTATTCTGGCTGGCTATTGTTCGGCTTTTCCTCTCTCACTTGGGTTTACCGGACGAATTTAATGCAGGTTTATCTATTGCCTTGGGCATTGCAGGGTTCGTTCAGATGTCATTGGGTATGCGCCTGCATCAAAAAGTGTTGCGTATCATTAGTCTTTTTACATTAGGTATTGTATTGGTGAAGTTAGTACTTGTCGATTTATGGGCAATGCCTACAGTGGGAAAGATTGTGGTATTCATCATGCTGGGTGTTATCTTGTTGGTGCTGTCCTTTCTTTATCAAAAGTTGAAAGATGTTTTGTTTAAAGACGATAATGAACAGATTAGCTAATATATTAATAACACTCTTTTTTAAATCTATGTTAATCTGTTCTCAAATCTCTCCTTTTCATTGTTTTTTTTTATATTTGCTCCATACTAATGGAAAGGATTCTGTTTGAGACATTATAAGTTAATATGGCTTTTATTTTTTATTTTATTCCTTTTAGCCCCCAAAGGAAGGGCTAATTCTGTTTTAAATCCATATACGCGTGAAGCTATCTCAGTGGATTCTATTTTGTATAATGTGATGACTTTTGCTCCTTTTTACGAGAAGATTGTCAACGATTATCGGGCGGACTTATATATTAAAGGTAAACTGAATATCCGGAAGAAGAACTTTATGTTTCGTTATCTTCCAAAGATGTTTCGTATGCAAAAGGGTGTGCGTGAATATTTAATGGAGTCATATAGCGACTTGCATTTCACAGCTCCTGATATTTATGATCAGAAAGTTATAGCGGGATATGGCACGGTTTTTAGTGGTGGCTTTCAGGCAACGATGCTCGAATATTTTCATGTGAATGTTTACTCTGCTACGTTGCTTTATGATCGTTTGCTTTCACCACTTGCCAAAAATGGAAAGAAATATTATCGCTATCAGATAGATACTATTATGGGAGGGCAGGATAATCTGCACTATAAAATACGTTTTATTCCCAAGACTAAAAGCGATCAGCTCGTTGGCGGATATATGATTGTTAGTTCAGATGTATGGAGTGTACGTGAAATCCGTTTTTCCGGTCGGTCCGAGCTGTTGACTTTTGAGAATCTTATTAAGATGGGGGAGGTAGGTGATGATAATGAATTTTTGCCGGTTCGTTATGAATTTGAGGTGAGATTCAATTTTGTTGGCAATGTGGTAGACGGTAGTTATTTGGCTTCGTTAGACTATAGCTCTATAGAACTAAAGGAGAAGAGTAAATACCGTAAAGAAAAGAAGAAGTTAAATCTGACAGAATCGTATACATTGAGATGCGATACGAATTCCTTGCATTTGGATAGTGCTTATTTTGCATCCTTACGTCCGATAGAGCTTATGGACGACGAGAAGAAATTATACGAAGATTATGCATTCAGAAAAGATACTACTGCGCTGAAACCTCCTTCCAAACGTCGTGTGTTTTGGGGAGAAATAGGTGACTTCTTATTGTCTGATCTTAATGTCGATTTATCCCGTATCGGCAGTGTCAAGTGTTCTCCGATCATTAATCCGTTGCTATTGAGTTACAGTGGAAGTAATGGCTTTTCATGGAGGCAGGATTTTAAATATAACAGATTGTTTTCCGGTGATAAATTGTTGCGTATTGTTCCTCGGATTGGGTATAACTTTACTCGTAAAGAGTTTTATTGGTCGGCCAATGCCGATTTTGATTATTGGCCGCAGAAGCGTGGAGCTATTCATGTGAACTTTGGTAATGGTAACCGAATTTATAGTAGTGACGTACTTGATGAGTTGAAGGCGATGCCCGACAGTACTTTTGATTTCGATCAGATACATCTGGATTATTTTAAAGACTTATATTTCAATTTTCGTCATAGTATTGAAGTGGTTAATGGCTTGGAGCTGAGTGTTGGCTTTTCTGCTCATAGAAGAACAGCCGTTGAAAAATCAAGGTTTGTTGTGCTAAATTCATCGTTGCCTCTTGCATCCGATTTTTTAGATAAGTTTAAAGATACCTATATCAGTTTTGCACCCCGCGTCCGGGTAGAGTGGACTCCTTGTCTTTATTATTATATGAATGGAAAACGGAAGATAAATCTACGGTCAGCTTATCCTACATTTTCTGTAGATTATGAACGTGGTATAAAAGGTGTATTTAAAAGTACAGGTCAGTATGAACGAATTGAGTTTGATCTTCAGCATCATGTTCAGTTGGGGTTGATGCGCAATATTTATTATCGTTTTGGGTTTGGAGCATTCACCAATCAGGAACAACTTTATTTCGTAGATTTTGCCAATTTAGCGCGAAGTAACCTGCCTATAGGATGGAATGATGATATTGGTGGAGTTTTTCAATTATTGGATGGCCGTTGGTATAACTCTTCCCGGAAGTATGTCCGTGCTCATTTTACTTATGAAGCTCCTTTTCTGTTTTTGCGTCATTTGATGAAATATACCCGTTATGTTCAGAATGAACGCTTGTATGTGAATACATTATTTGTTCCGCATCTTAATCCTTATTTAGAAATAGGTTACGGTATTGGTACACACATTTTTGATGTAGGGGTATTTGTTAGTAGTGAAAACTGGAAATATACCGAAGTTGGATGTAAGTTTACGTTTGAGTTATTCAACAGATAATATAAAAAATCTCCTCTTAGCTACTTTTCTAAGAGGAGATTTACATGCCATAAAATGACAATGCTTATAAAACGATTGTTTTATAAACTTTATTGTTGATGCGTACAATGTAATTGTCTTCAGCAAGATTGAATGTCATTGTATCGTTGCTTGCTTTTGTATCAATTACCTTTTTACCATTGATCGTATAAATAAGGATACTATCAGCTATTTTCAGACCTTCAATAGTTACTTCACCCTTGTTTGGCATAATGATAATATTGTCCGAAATGTTGTCCTGAACACCTGTGAGTTTTTGGATACTTATAGGCGTAGTCTTGAATACATTGGCTCCTGTAAATTTCGGGAATGCATCACTTGTCATCTCACAATATACAGGTTGGTTTTGTGAAGTGAGGAATGTGAATTTTCCATTCTTTTCAGTATAATCCGTACCTGCTACCAAAGTTGTTGCTCCATCGGCTGTTTTCCAAGTGTAAGTAGTTTTTTGAGCTGTTTCGGTAACTCCTTTGATATTATCCTGTGCAGACAAGTCCAATTCTTGATTTGTGGAGATACTTTCTGCAATAGTTAATGCTTCTTGAGGAGCATAGGTGTAGCCAGAATCACTTCTTTTGGGCAACGAATTGAGAGTTAGTTTGTTTTTGCTGCAGTTTAATGTTTTTTCGATGTTTCCAACTTTGATTTCTTTGATTTGGTTACCCATACAAAATAAAGTGGTTAATGCTGGGCATGCAGTGACATCTATACTGGTAAGTTGATTGTTGTTCACATTTACAAAATCTAAAATCGTGTTTTTAGAGAAATCAATGCTTTTTATTTGATTGTTTAGACAGTATAATTTTTTTAGTTTTGTATTTTTAGATATATCCAATGCTTCTAATTTGTTATTATTAAAAGAAAGATAGTCTAACTCTGGACATTTAGAAACATCCAATTTGTTGATTCCCATATCATTGGCATTTAAATAAATCAATGATATGTTATTAGTCAAATCAAGTGCTGTTATCGGATTACCACCACAATATAATATTTGTAGCTTTGTGTTCTTACTTACATCAAGACTTGTTAATTTATTAGTGTTTGCATACAACTCTGTTAGATGTACTGCTTTTGTAACATCCAAAGCGGTCACTTTTGCTTCCTTTGCATTTGGTGCACAACTAAAATATACAATGTTCTCGCCATAGATTTTGATTAATCCTTCTCCTTTAGGAGTTACGACTACATCTGTTGCATTGAGGTATGGATCAGGAGTTTGTATTGTCTCTGTTTCTACCAATACTCCATCTCCCCAATCAATAGAAAGTTTAGTATTTGGAGTACTGACTTCAAAGCCAAGTGTGATCTTTGCTTCGTTTACCTCTACATTGAGCGTGATTACCGGTTCATTTTCTGCTTTCGCTATTGTTGCGATGCAAAAGAATAATAAAAATAGTAATTTTCTTCTCATAATAATTATTATTTGATTAGTTTTGCAAAACTATGAAAAAGAAACCAAATTACCGAAAAAAGTATTGTTTTTGTTAGAAAATAGTGTGCGAAATTACTATGATTTTTGAAAAAAAAGAGAAATAATATATATGTGTTGTATGAAAAAGATAATAGGACTGTTGGTTTTGCTTCTTTTTGTTAGTGGGGTTTCTAATGCTACAGTAGCAAAAAAGAATAAGAAAAAAGTCATTAATCCAATCGAATTAAAGAAGGATTCTGTTAATGCGGATTATAAAAAAGTAACTAAGGATGCTGTATCCAAGAAGGGGTTATTTACTACTTTTTTGAGTAAAAAAGAGAATAATTTATATTTTGAGATACCTGATTCAGCCTTTTCACATACTTATCTATTGGCAAACCGTATTGCTGAGACCAGTAATACACAAGATTATGTAGCCGGGCAAATGGCAACTACTCCGTTGATGATTCGTTTCAGTAAAGATGATCAGAAGGTTTATATGCATTTAGTACAAAGCAGCAATATCGTAGACCGGAATGATCCGATTTTACCTGCTTTTGATAAGAATTTTGCTGATCCGGTATTGAAAGGATTTAAGATTGTTGCTCGTAATATGGATAATGTTGTCATAGATGTTACTTCCTTCTTTGGGGGAAATGAGAAGTGTATCAGTCCGATTAAACAGGAGAGTCCTTTGGCAAAACTATTTGGTGGTGGAAACTCCCTGAAGGGAACTTTTGCATCAGATGCTTCCAATATTTTGAGTGTAAAAACTTTCCCGAATAATATTGAAATAAAGAGTTTGCTGTCATTTACTACTACTCCTTTGAATCAGCCTTATTCAGTAACAGTACATCGTTCGTTATTTGTTTTGCCTGACACATTGATGCCTATGCGTCTGCAAGATAATAGAGTAGGGTATTTTAGCTCGGATAAGAGTTTATACACCTCGTCTAAAGATAAAATTGTACCACAAACTTTTATTCATCGTTGGAGATTGGAACCCCAAAAAGAAGATTTGGAGAAATACTTTAAAGGAGAATTGGTAGAACCTATGAAACCTATTGTATTTTATGTAGATACTGCTTTTCCGGAAAAATGGCGTACGGTGGTGAAACAAGGTATTGAAGACTGGAATATGGCATTTCAAACGGCTGGTTTTAAGAATGTAGTGAAGGCATTGGATTATCCCAGTAATGATCCGAATTTTGATCCGGATGATATGCGTTACAGTTGTGTGAAATATGCAGCGACTTCTATTGCTAATGCGATGGGGCCCAGTTATATTGATCCGCGTACGGGAGAGATACTTACGGCAGATGTAATCTGGTATCATAATGTGATTTCTTTATTACACAACTGGCGTTTTGTACAAACGGCTGCGGTTGATAGCCGTGTGCGTAAAGCTGTGTTTGATGATGAAGTGATGCAGGAAGCCATACGATATGCTGCTGCACATGAGATAGGGCATACGCTTGGATTGATGCACAATATGGGAGCCAGTTATTCCTTTCCTGTAGATTCGTTGCGTAGCCCGGAGTTTACACAGAGGTATGGAACAACTCCAAGTATTATGGACTATGCCAGAAACAATTACATAGCCCAGCCTGGAGATTTGGAAAAAGGAGTAAAATTGACTCCACCTATTTTGGGAGTATATGATATTCATGCTATCAATTGGGGATATCGGTTGATTCAGGGGGCCGATACACCGGAGAAAGAGAAAAAGACATTGGATGCCTGGATTGAAGAAAAGAAAGCCGATCCCATGTATGAGTTCGGAGCACAGCAGGTATTCGGAGTGGTTGACCCGACCGATCAGTCTGAGGATTTGGGAAATGATCATTTGAAAGCCGGAGATATGGCTATCCATAACCTGAAGATTATAATGAAGAATCTGGAAACATGGACTTTTGATGAGGGAGCGCGTTATGACGATGTTGAAAATATGTATATTGAAGTTGTACGGCAGTATACACGGCATTTACGTCATGTGATGCCTTATATTGGTGGTATCCGTTTTCAGGAAGTTCGGCAGGGTGAAGATGCATCGGCCAAAAATTATATCGATAAGGCTATGCAGAAGAAAGCGATGTTGTGGCTGTTAAATCAGGCACGTACCTATAATGATTGGCTGACTCCCAAAGAATTGATTGTAAAGCTGGATGTAAACATGAACGTGAATGACAAACTGCAGTCTTCCGTTGTAGGAGCTTTACTAAACTCAGCTGCATTATATCGTATCAACGAGGGAGGGCAAATGAATCCTAAAATTAATTATACTTTAAATGCTTATCTGGATGATGCTTTCTCTGAAATGTTCAAGCCTACTTATCAGGGGGTAAAGCTATCACAGGCGGATATGAATATTCAGTCGGCTGCTGTTGCTTTGATGATTAACTATACCGGTTTAGGTAAGGTTGCTGAAAAAAAGGCATCTACTGCCTTAGCTGACTATGAAGAAGTGTTACGGCAAACATGCGAACCTGCTTTACCATGTAGTCACATACATGGTCATGAGAGTTCGTTCACACGAATCAACTTTGGTCTGCCCACACTATCCAAAGAGCAACTGGCGGCAGTGATGACCGGACGACTAAATAAGATTGCCCAGTTATACAAAAGTCGTAGAGCTGCCTCTACCGGAGACACTCGTGATTTTTATGATTATCAGTTATTACTGATTGAACGTACTTTGAAAAATAACTAATAAATAAATTATATGAATAGAATCTTCTATCTATTTATTTTTTTGTGTTGCCTTTCTTATGGTGTTTGGGGGCAAAATGCAAAAAACTATTCATTGAACGGAAAAGTTTTTGATACATCCGGTGAAACGATTGTTGGTGCAAATATTAAAATAAAAGGAGCCGATAGCGGAACGATTACTGACCTGGATGGCAATTTCACTTTGCTGGTTCCCAGTAAAGAAACGATTCTGATTGTTTCGTTTATAGGTTATCAATCTCAGGAGATTCGATTGAAACCGGGAGAGAATAATTTAAAAATAGTGCTGAAGGATGATGCACAGCAACTGGATGAAATTGTAGTCATAGGATATGGAACACAGAAGAAATCTTCTTTGACCAGTTCGGTAGAAGTTGTGCGTAGTGATGATTTATTGCAGATGCCTACTATTAATATTGATGAGGCTTTGAGCGGACAGGTAGCCGGTTTGCAGGTAATGGCTACCAGTGGCGATCCAAGTACTGCAAAAGAATCGAATATACACATTCGTGGAATAAATGGTGCACCTCTGCTGGTTATTGACGGTGTCCCTCGTTTCGGAACAAATTCTTCTGAAGGCGAAATGCGTCTTTCTGATTTGAATCCGGATGATATTGAGAGTATTTCTGTACTGAAGGATGGTGCTGCCGCTGCTGTTTATGGAGCCCGTGCTGCCAATGGAGTTATTCTGGTTCAGACAAAACGTGCTGCCGGTAATCAGAAAATATCTGTGAATTACAGAGGGCAGTTTAATTTGCAGCAGGCAACTCGTTTGCCGGAATTTTTGAATGCGTATGAATATGCCAAATTGTATAATCGCGCAGTAGAGAATACGCCTTCTACTACTAATACTCCTTATACTGAAGAGCAGCTGGAAATGATTCGTACACATGCTAACCCTAATAAATATGGTGATGAAAATCTGATAGACTATCTTGATAAATTCGGTTATTCTACCATACATAGTGTGTCAGTTACTGGGGGAAATAGTTTTGTGAAGTATTACATGTCCGGTGGGTATACCAATACCAAAGGATTATATAGTGGGGTAGGACGTGATCGATTTAATTATTCCATGAAACTGGATGCAACTTTGCTGAAGGGACTTGTTTTATCATTGGATATGACTGGAACCCGTTCAGAGAATAAAAATACGAGTTATTCTACCATTGATGCAGCTTATAATTTTTCTCCGGTACAAACTTTACGGTATACCAATGGCGAACTTGCCAGTATCAGTGGTAGTAATCCCTTGGTTGCTGTTGATGGTTTGGGAGGATATATTCGGAATAAGATGAATATGGGTACTATAACCGCTTCTTTGAATTATGATGTACCATGGGTAAAAGGACTTTCTGCCTATTTACGTGCCACATTTGACAATAACAATTCCACTCAGAAAACATTTGATAGCCCTGTGACACTTTATTTGTATGATGAGCAAACGGGAGATATAACAGAAGATCCGTTAACTACCTATCCCAAAGCCAAGATAACATTAGAAGAAACCAATCGTTTTGTGGACAATAAGTTATTGGAATTTGGAGCAAATTATAATCATACTTTTGCTGGGAAACATGATGTTTCCGGATTGATAGTTGTTAATTATCAGGATTATAAAAATCGTTATCTTACCGGGAAAAATGAAGATATGCCGGGCATTTATCCGGAAATAATGGGAACTGCTACTTCAGCTAAACTAACAGGAAGTGAGGTTTACACGCAACGTGCTTCATTAATAGGTCGTGCTACTTATGGTTATGGTAACCGTTATTTTATCGAAGGCAGTTTCCGTGTCGATGGTTCCACTAAATTTCACCCTGATAATCGTTGGGGATTTTTCCCTACAGCTTCTGCCTCCTGGGTATTATCCAATGAAAGTTTTTTTAGAAACTGGGACCAACCCGTACTTTCAAATGTGAAATTCCGAGGTTCTGTTGGTGTCTTGGGCGATGATGGTTCAGTAGATAATTATTCTTATTTAATGAAATACATGTATGTGGTACGCCAGGGATATAATATCGGTGGAGGACTGAAACCGGGTATTGTTATGGATACCAGTAGCTTCCCGAATCCCGACTTGAAATGGGGGCGATCACGTACTTATAATTTAGCTACCGATCTTGGATTCTGGGGAAACCGTTTTGGGCTTTCTTTTGAATACTACTGGCGCTATAATACCAATATGATCACTATTGCTCCCTCTTATTTATATCCGCCTTCAACCGGAGTTGATAGTAATCCGCCCAATATGAATTTTGGTGAAATAAAGGCATGGGGATGGGATTTGACATTGTCTCACCGTAATACCATTCAAAAGGTGAAATATGATTTAACTCTTACGTTGGCACAAACGAGAGACAGGGTATTGGATTATGGAGATGAATCATCTATTGCCCCTAATCGTCGTCGTGTAGGTAAAAGTAGTATGGTTTGGTGGATGTATGAAGCTGACGGACTCTTTCAGACACAAGAGGAAATTGATAATTATGAACTGAATCAGGATGGACAGGGGAATGTGACACTTGGACCTGGTGATATTAAATACAAAGATCAGAATGGTGATGGCGAACTTACCGACTTGGATAAGATTGCGGTAAAGAATTCTTCTAATCCGGAAATGACGATGAGTTTACGCTTGGGCATTAAATATAAAGGTTTCTTTCTGAATGCTATGTTTCAGGGGGTATCCGGATATCAGCAACAGATAACGGAGTTGTATACATTACAAAATGGCAGTTTGCAACGTTTCCAAAAATATCATGTCGCCGACTCGTGGTCTGAAGACAATCCGAATGCTGTCTATCCGCGTATCAAGTTTGCCAATAAGAATGATAACAATCGAAAAGAATCAACTTTTTGGGTGAAAGATTGTGATTTTATTCGTTTGAAATCTCTGTCGTTAGGATATTCTTTTTCTGGAGAAACATTAAAGAAAATGAAACTCTCCTCAGCCAGTCTTTCTCTTCAGGGAAGTAACCTGTTTACGTGGTCTACATTGAAGGACATGGATCCGGAATCTCTACGTGGATATCCAATACAGCGCTCTTATGGTGTAACATTGAGTTTAGGTTTTTAAATAGAATATTTCACAATAAAAACAGAAAGAGTATGCAGTTGAGAAAATATATAATATCTTTTTTATTCTTAGGAGGGACGTTCGGTTTTTCCGGATGTGACGGTATATTCCGCGATGTTCCTAATGATAAATTATCTCAGGAATCTATCTGGGGAAGCCAGTTACTACTTGATGAATATGTACTACCATGGTATCGTAACATGAGTAATGGCTTTTCTGTTTATATGCCTTCCACTGCTCTCCTGAAAGGAGCATGCCGTGATTATCTTCCTTGGTATGGAGATCAGATTACTATTAGTAAATCAGACTGGTATAATACAGCGTATGGGGATATCTTGAAAAGTACTCCGGCCGAAGTAACACGTAGAGGACTTGTGAATTGGACCAATTACTATACACGTATTCAGTCTATTAATCTTTTGTTTGAAAATCAGGATAAGATTCGTAACGGTGATCATAAAAAGCGGGTGTTGGGTGAAGCACATTTCTTTCGTGCTTATTACTATTACATGTTGCTTCGGCAGTTTGGAGGTGTTTTGTTGTTAAAAAACAATTATGATCCTTTGTATGATGGTACAAAGTTTCCTCGTGCTTCTTATGAAGAGATGGTAAACTTTATTGCCGAAGAGGCTGACTTGGCTGCTTCTCTTTTATCTGAGAAATTGGAGACTTCCGATATCGGACGTGCTACCAGAGGAGCTGCTTTGATGTTAAAGGCTAAAACTTATTTTTGGGCAGCCAGCAAAATATATCAGAATCAGGAGAAGTCATACCTCGGATTTCCGGATGATCGTTCGGATGCTATGTTGACAGCGGCAGCCAAGGCGTATGATGAACTGATGAAGTTGCCTTATTCGTTGATACAGATTACCGGATCAACACAAGATCAGATAAAGGAGCAGTATCGACAGATCTTTTTAACAAAGAATAGTCAGGAATCAATTTGGGAAGTACAGCACTCTAACGATGGTGATTTCTCGAATGGATTCGGACATAAGCTCGACCGGGAGTCGGTTTCACCTTATTATGGAGGAACGGTGGCTGCTTATTCGCCTACCCAGAACCATGTAGATGAATATGGTATGCGTGATGGTAAAGCGTATGATGCCAAACATCCGTATGATAATCGGGATTATCGTTTTTATGCAAATGTGTTGTATGATGGTTGTACTTTCCGAGGACGCGTGATGGAGATTCATTATAATAAAGTAAACGGCAAAGAAGTGGCGGGTGAAGATTTGACACCGTATGGAACTTCTGAAACGGCTGCTGTAACAAAAACCGGTTATTATTTAGGAAAGTTTGTAGATGAAACTCAGAAGATCGATAATGATGAGTCTTATGCGAGTAAGCAGAACTACATCATCTGGCGTTATGCAGAAGTGTTATTGGATTATGCCGAAATAGATTTTTTACAGAATCGGGTGGATGATGCATTAGATAAAGTAAATCAGATTCGCCGTCGTGTTCATATGGATGAATTGCCGAGTCTTACTTGGGAGCAACTGGTGAATGAACGTCGTGTAGAAATGGCTTTTGAAGAAACGACTTATTGGGATTTGCTTCGTTGGGGAGTTGCTGTCGAAAAGATGAGTGGTGCTACCAATCCGTTAAAGGCTATGAAGATAGTAAAAGAAGAAGGAAAAGACCCTGTTTATCAGATTTCAAATATGAACAAATATCCTAAGCGTGTACGTGAGTTCCGTCAGATGCAGTATTACTTGCCGATACCATGGGACGAAGTACGTTATCATGGCATTGAGCAAAATCCCGAGTGGTATGAAGTTTAATACAAATCAATAACATTATTAACTAAAAAGAAAATTGTATGAGAAGGAAAATTACGACATTATTAATGGCTTTTGGAGCAATATTATTTGCAAATGCGCAAGAGTATAATTTGTTTGATCCTGCTGATGTTGATGCAAATGGTTGGATTTGGTTTGACACACAAGAGAAGATAGATAAGTACATCGGTCAGGCAAATAATGAGGATGGAAAGATAGATCCGGATGGGAAGATTATCCAATTAATCTGTGCGGACTTTGGAGATTATGAGGATACTACTGTTGATTCAGAAGTAAAAGGAGCTGGTACAGATAAAGAAATTGGAGGAGAAAAAGCAAAGACGGGTGCTATTGTTACGGCGAGCTCCAGTGCGGGTATGACTGCAAATGGTGGTGGATTTGTTGTACGTATGCCGTCATGTGTCTCTTTTAACTTATTTGTATCAAGTGGAGTGACAACTTATGTTCGTATGCTAGGAACTACAGATCAAAGCAAAAGCTTTAAAGACTATTCGATTGTTTCGGCTGCTTTTACAACCATATTTAAGCCATTAATGAGTGGTGGTGGTCAGAAAGAGTGGACTCAGATTGAGACTTTAGATAATGGGGATGAACCTCATTTTAAGTTAAAATCGGATGCTCCTATGTATGCACGATTCGAATCATTAACGAAAGCCCCTCTTTACATCCATGGTATGAAAGTACTAACTTCTACCAAACCGACCGGTATCTACAATCAATCTGCTAATGCTGAAATAGCATTTGATGGTACTGTGTTGTCTTTAGGTGAGGTTGCCGATATACAGATTTACACTACTGCCGGCACATTGGCTGCATCCGCTACCACAAATGAGATGAACCTGTCTCCTTTGGAAAAAGGTATCTATGTAGTGAAAGCAAAAATGGGCACTACCGAACGAACTAAGAAGATCGTTATCCGTTGATAATTTTATAGGGAAGCGTTTGCTTATTTTCATCCTTTTGATGAGATAGCGACTGCTTCCCTCTTTTTATTTACTATAATAATGTAAAACGATGAAGAGATATATTATTCTTTGGTTCGTTGTTTTATTCTTTCCGATCCTGTTGTCGGCTGCCGAAAAGAATAAGGGTGAGTTGAGCAATCTGGTTTGTTTTCTGAGTTTTGCTGATGAAGAGAACGATGAGCAATTTGACAAGCCCATCAGTTACTATGAAGCGATGTTTAATGCTGATGCTGCAGGAGTAAATTCGGTATATAACTATTTTCGTGAAGCTTCCTATGACCAGCTTTTCTGGAAAAGTGCTTTCTTCCCGAAAGCGAATGGTGCGCAGATTCTTTCTTATAGAGCAAAAAATGAACGTGGATATTATCGAGAGAAAGGTAGTATCAATGAACAAGGATATAGCAATGAAACCGAGAAAGCTGCACGCGAACAGGCTCTGATAAAAGAGCTGGCTGCTTATCTCTCTGAGAATCTACCTGATGATATAGTGATCGATGCCAACAATGATGGATTGCTTGATAATATCTGTATTATTGTAAGTGGGAATTCAGAATTGGGTGGCAGGCATTTACTTTGGCCGCACCGTTCGGATTTGGCATTGCCCGATGAGAAAGCTATTTATGTAAAAAACAAAAAGATAGTAGGTTATCTAATGGTATTTAATGATGCCAACGGGTGGAGTTCTTTGAGTCCTGTACCTTTGAATACAGGTGTGCTTTGTCATGAAATGTCTCACACATTAGGTACTTATGACCTTTATCATGTGAATGACGATCTGAATCCGGTAGGGGTGTGGGATCTGATGTCCGACAACCTGAAGACTCCCCAGCAGATGAGTGCATATACCAAATACCGTTACTGTAAATGGATTGACGAAATTCCCGAAATATCCACTCCGGGTACGTATACGTTGAATCCTGTGGGAGGTAGTAGTAAAGAGAATATTGCCTATAAAATAAATCCTACCGGTTCCGATGAATATTTTATTGTAGAGTATCGGAAAAAAGCCGGGACTTTTGATATTGGTCTGCCTTCCTCAGGTTTACTGGTTTATCGTATTAACCCTAATGTGACAGGTGGAAATCTGAACTATAATGGAACTACTCGTTTGGACGAACAATACCTTTTCCGTCCGGGAGGAACAACCAAACTTGATGGTGACATAAGCAAAGCAGCTTTCAGTGCTGAAAGCGGACGTACTTCTTTGGGTGGAACTGCTGATTTTAAGCCTTTCTATAGTGATGGGAAAGAGGCTAAATTCGCGTTGGCGAATATATCTTCTTGTGGCGAGACGATCTCTTTTGATTTGCTGGAGCTGATGCCTCAGATTTATATCCCGAAACCGGATGTAACTTTGGGTGGTACTGCTGAGAGTACTGTTGAAGTGAACGTTGAGGCAGATGTTGCCTGGAAGGCTGTAGATATACCCGATTGGCTGACCGTTACCCCTCTTCAGGGTGAAGCGGGTAAGTCGACTCTCATTTTGCAGGCTAAATCTGCGAATGAAAATGCACAGCTGCGCACTGCTGTCTTTTATTTACAAGGAGTGGAGGATGCTTCTATTACCGCTTCAATAAATGTTTCACAGCGTTCCAATCTTATACAGTCCCCCTCTGCTTTGACAGCCAAAGTGGAAGGAAATGCCGTTGTTTTGTCATGGGTAGCTCCACACGAAGGTACTCCCGCTCTGGTGGAAGATTTTGAAGATTCGCAGAGTCTGGCTAAGTGGACAATAAAGAATGAAGGTGACCGGGGATGGGTATGGAAAAAGTCTGAAAAATATGCAGAGCCCTATACCGGAAACTATTCAATGCGCCTGTTAGACGCCTGGGAGGATATCCATCAGGATGAATTTCTGATATCTCCTTCTTTTTCAAAAGGTAAGTCGCTGACGTTTTATTCTAAGTCTACAGCTCCTCAGAAGAATAACCCCGCTAATTTTTATTATGTAGAAGTGAGTTCGGATGGGGGTACAACCTGGGAGAAAATATGGGATTTGAAAACAGATTGTTCCGTTGTGAATAAATATACCCGGGTTGATATCGACTTATCTCCTTATATGTCTGATGATATGAAAATCGCTTTTCATGCATATGATACCAATCAGATGGGGCTGTCTTACTGGTGGCATGTAGACGACGTTGCTGTTTATCCGCAGGTAGAGCATTCCATCATAACCGGTTATGCGATTTATAGAAACGGAGAGAAGATTGGCACTGCCACAACTTCTGCTTTTACAGATACCGCTCCGCTTTCCGGAGAAAACGTATATACCGTTCGCGCTGAAGGCTCTTTTGGCGATACGCCGGATTCTGAATCGGTAACGGTTTCGTATACAGGGACAGGTATCTGTACTCCTTCTGCTTCATTGTCAGAGGTAACTATGTCGTACCGGCAAGGCGTGCTTCATCTGGAAAGTGAGAATGCAATCAAGAATTTAGCCATGTATTCTCTTGATGGAAAACCG
Source organism: Bacteroides sp. HPS0048 (assembly GCF_964240755.1). NCBI lineage: Bacteria > Pseudomonadati > Bacteroidota > Bacteroidia > Bacteroidales > Bacteroidaceae > Bacteroides > Bacteroides sp. HPS0048. The sequence goes on from NZ_CAXSVC010000012.1 coordinate 30,792, forward strand.
GTATTGAATATTGCTCCCGGAAGGAAATCTTATGATGCTGATGTGCGACATTTAGCTACCGGAATGTATATTGCTTACGTGCTGACAGAAGGTGGTAGTCGTCCGTCGATATTAAAGTTGTTGATAGAATAACTCTCTCTTATATAAGTTTCTCTCTCATCTTCCATTGTTTGAATGTTGCTACTTATCAGCTGTTTGAATGGTGGAAGATGTTTTATTTTCATATGAAAACACTTTGTTTCTTTATATTGAGAAAACTTTCTCAACCTATAGATACACTTTGAGACATACTGGAAAGTTTTTATTATAAAAACATGGTCTGCCATGCAACCTTTCGCATACTGTTTGCGTCTTATAGATATTACAAACTACTTAAATGAAAAAAATATGAATATGAGAGGATTTATTGGAATGATTACTTTGTTCTCATTCTTGCTGACTACAACAACAGCTTGTTCCCAAATTAACCGTGTAAAAGCAAACGGAACGTATAAAACAAAAAATATCAAAATCGGAAGTTTCGACAAGATAAACCTTCAGGGGAGTCCGACAGTTATTTATACGCAGTCTACTGATAATAAATCAACTTTAGAGATTTACGGCTCGGATAATATTCTCAACCTGGTAGAGTGTACAGTATCTGATGGTACACTGTTTGTCTCTTTCAAGAAAGGTACAAATATTGAGTTTGGTAAAGAGGGAAGATTAAAAATAATGGCTTCCAGCCCCATGTTGAAAGATGTGTTATTGCAAGGATCAGGAGATGTAGTCTTAAATAATAAAGTGAAATCAGATCGTCTATCCCTTACTCTGAAAGGTTCCGGAGATATCAATGCCGGGGAAATCGTTTGTACGAATGCTTTTTCGGCAACTCTGCAAGGTTCCGGTGACATTTCTGTCAAAAACAGTATCAATGCAGGGAATGTAGATTTGAATTTATCCGGCTCTGGTGATCTGGATATATATAACCTGACGGCTAAGTCTACTACGGCAATTCTCCGTGGATCAGGAGACCTGAAGGTGAAAGGTACCAATGTAGCTGGGGATGTAACAGTCAACCTGTCCGGTTCCGGTGATCTGGATTTTGTGGGAATACAGGGAGAGACCGTAAAGGCTGAATTGCAAGGTTCCGGTGATTTGAAGGTAGCGGGTACGGCAGAACGGGCTGTATTATCATTACGCAATTCTGGCGATCTGAATGCGAAAGACCTGAAAGCTGTTGATGTAGATGCGAGTGTAAACGGCTCCGGTTCTATTTCCTGTTATGTTTCCGGTACGCTGAAATGCAATATATCCGGAAGTGGTGATATTGGCTATAAAGGTAGTCCGGTTAATATCCAATCGAACGGTAAACGCAATCCGCACAAATTGTAAGACGAATGTCTGGATAACTTAAATATCTGAATATTAGCCGTCGTGAGACGGCTTTTTTTATACCAAACTTTGGTTAGTCACAAAAAATGTTTTATCTTTGCGCCCGATTTATAGAAAATATAATGTCTTATTTAATTAAAGTATCTCAAAACAATTAATTATTAATGGAAAACTTAAAGAACGTTGCTCCTGTTGAAGACTTCAACTGGGATGCGTATGAAAATGGCGAATCATTCGCCGGCGCCAGCCAAGAGGAACTCGAAAAAGCTTATGACAGTACGCTTAACAAAGTGAACGACCGTGAGGTTGTTGACGGAACTGTAATCGCAATGAACAAGCGTGAAGTCGTTGTGAACATCGGTTACAAATCAGACGGTATCATTCCTTTGAATGAATTCCGTTACAATCCTGACTTGAAAATTGGTGATACTGTAGAAGTATACATCGAAAATCAGGAAGACAAAAAAGGACAGTTGGTTCTGTCTCACAGAAAAGCTCGTGCTACCCGTTCTTGGGATCGCGTTAATGCTGCTCTGGAAAACGAAGAAATTATCAAGGGTTACATCAAGTGCCGCACTAAGGGTGGTATGATCGTAGACGTATTCGGTATCGAAGCATTCTTGCCGGGGTCTCAGATCGACGTTAAACCGATCCGCGACTATGATGTATTCGTTGGAAAAACAATGGAATTCAAAGTTGTTAAAATCAACCAGGAATTCAAAAACGTTGTTGTATCTCACAAAGCTCTTATCGAAGCTGAACTGGAACAACAGAAGAAAGAAATTATCGGTAAGCTTGAAAAAGGACAAGTTCTTGAAGGAACCGTTAAAAACATCACTTCTTATGGTGTATTCATCGACCTGGGTGGCGTAGACGGATTGATCCACATCACTGACCTTTCATGGGGCCGCGTAAGCGATCCGAAAGAGGTGGTTGAACTCGATCAGAAGCTCAACGTTGTTATCCTCGACTTCGATGACGAAAAGAAACGTATTGCTTTGGGTCTGAAACAACTTACTCCGCACCCATGGGATGCACTTGATCCTAACTTGAAGGTCGGTGATCACGTGAAGGGTAAAGTAGTTGTTATGGCTGACTACGGTGCATTCATTGAAATCGCTGCCGGTGTTGAAGGTCTGATCCATGTATCTGAAATGTCATGGTCACAGCACTTGCGTTCTGCTCAGGACTTCATGAAGGTGGGCGACGAAGTAGAAGCTGTTGTATTGACTCTGGACCGTGAAGAACGTAAAATGTCTTTGGGTATCAAACAATTGAAACAAGATCCATGGGAAACTATTGAAGATAAGTATCCTGTAGGTTCTAAGCATACTGCAAAAGTTCGTAACTTCACTAACTTCGGTGTATTTGTAGAAATCGAAGAAGGTGTTGACGGATTGATCCACATCTCTGACCTGTCTTGGACTAAGAAGGTAAAACACCCATCAGAATTTACTCAGATTGGTGCTGATATCGAAGTTCAGGTATTGGAAATCGACAAAGAAAACCGTCGTTTGAGCCTTGGCCACAAACAACTCGAAGAAAATCCTTGGGATGTATTCGAAACAGTATTTACTGTAGGTTCAGTACACGAAGGAACAATCATCGAAATGTTGGATAAGGGCGCTGTAGTTGCTCTGCCTTATGGTGTTGAAGGTTTCGCTACTCCGAAACACCTTGTTAAGGAAGATGGTTCGCAGGCTCAGTTGGACGAGAAACTTGAGTTCAAGGTAATCGAGTTCAACAAGGATGCTAAGAGAATCATTCTGTCTCACAGCCGTATCTTTGAAGATGTTGCTAAGGCAGAAGAAAGAGCTGAAAAGAAAGCTGCTTCTAATGCAAAGAAGACTTCTGCTAAGAAAGAAGATGCTCCGATGATTCAGAACCAGGCTGCTTCTACAACTCTGGGTGACATCGATGCTTTGGCTGCTTTGAAAGAACAGCTGGAAGGTAAGAATTAATTCGATTAATTCTATAATATTTTTAGAAAGGGTATCAGTTCGCTGATACCCTTTTTCTTTTTATCTTTGTATTAAAACAAAAATAAGCTGCACCCTGGCATAAAAAATGAACAGGTTCATTTTATTCTGCTCTCGGTTTGCATTATCTTTGTCTCTGTTATGGAGAAATTTGAATTACATATATTGGGCTGTGGCTCTGCGTTGCCTACTACGCGCCATTTTGCGACTTCACAGGTAGTAAACCTGCGTGATAAACTTTTTATGATAGATTGTGGCGAAGGGGCACAGATGCAACTTCGTAAATCCCGGTTGAAGTTTTCCCGGTTGAATCACATCTTTATTTCTCATTTGCATGGCGATCATTGTTTTGGCCTGATGGGGCTTATTTCTACTTTCGGACTGTTAGGACGTACGGCAGAACTCCATATTCATTCTCCTAAAGGGCTGGAAGAATTGTTTTCTCCACTACTGGCCTTTTTCTGTAAGAACATGAGTTATCAGGTTGTTTTTCATGAATTTGATACGAAAGAGCCTGTGTTGATCTATGAAGATCGCTCCATGACTGTTACAACAATTCCTTTACAACACCGCATTCCTTGTTGCGGTTTCCTGTTTGCTGAGAAACCTCGTCCCAATCATATCATCAGGGAGATGATTGATTTCTACCAGGTACCGGTCTACGAACTGAACCGCATTAAGAATGGGGCTGATTTTGTGACTCCGGAAGGAGAAGTGATAGCCAATGATCGTCTTACACGTCCTTCTGAGCCCGTTCGGAAATATGCCTATTGTTCCGATACTATTTATCGGAAAGAGATAGCCCGGCAGATTGCGGGTGTTGATCTCCTGTTTCATGAAGCTACATTTGCTCAAATAGATTTGGCCAGAGCCAAAGAAACCTTTCATACTACTGCTTCCCAGGCAGCCCGGCTCGCTCTGGATGCAGGAGTAAAGCAACTTGTCATCGGGCACTTTTCGGCACGTTATGAGAATGAACAGGTTTTGCTGGAAGAAGCCGCTACTGTTTTTCCAAATACTATCCTGGCTAAGGAGAACCTTTGCATCAATCTGTGACAACTTTCAGGCGTAAAGTTTGTTTTATAGGGAGGAACAACGTATATTTGTACTGAATAAACAGAATCGGATACATACCAGATGAAAAGGTTATTTTTCTACTTTTTCTTTGCTTTGGCTCTTCTGCCTTTTTCCACAATGACGGCGCAGGAAGGGCGTAAAGCGGAAACTGTTCAGAGTGAGCAGTCTTCCCTTACATTGACTGTGTCCGGAACTACAGTGCGCGTTCAGAATGCTACCCCTGGTTCTTTGATAGAGGTATACAATATTCTTGGAGTGAAGGTCACCTCAGTGCGTATTGATACGGTTGATAAATCGGTGACTTTAAATCTTCCGAAGGGATATTATATCTTTAAAATAGGTGATATAGTGAGGAAAGTGGTAATAAAATAAAGAGATGGATGATGAAGCGGATCGTATTAAGCTTTCTTATTCTACTCGTGGTGGTATCTGCCTGTAAGGAAGAGAAACCAAAATCTCCGGTTGTTCTTTCTCTGTCCTCTTTCCATGAATTAGTTCATCCTGCATATTTAATAAATCCTGATAGTATACGCCAATACGTCCGTGTAAATTTGTCAAATGCTAATGATACGATGGCCTGGGACTCGGCTATGGTGAGTTATTATGCGGCAGACAGTGCAGCATTGTTTTGGATGAAAGATGGCGTAGGGCAATATGCCGATTCACTCCTTTATTGGTTGGAGAATTCTCATCGGCATGGATTAAACCCGGCACTTTTTAACGTCTCTGGTATACGAACCGATCTGGAACGTTTCCGTTCTCTGCAGTTGCATGAAGACGAAACGATCAATCATCTATTGGCACGTTTGGAGTATGGGCTAACAAGCTCTTACCTGTTTTATACCTGTGGACTTAAATATGGTTTTATTTCTCCTGTACAACTTCTGAATAATCAGGAAGAGGATGTTAAGAAAAAGAATGATACAGAAAAACAGAAAGAACCTTACCCCATTCCTTTGAAGAAGTGTAGTAAAGAGTTTGCTCTGGAGGCTTTGGCTTCTTTGGGGCAGAATCCTTTTGCTGCTTTTCGCCAGGCTCAGCCCACTTCTCCCTTCTATCTCAGTATGCAGAAAGAATTGGTACGCTTGGATTCTATAGGAGAGGCAGAATTTGAAGAAATTCCGCTTATAGGTGATACTTTACTGAAAGTGGGAGAAAGGCATCGTATTATACCATTGATTGCCGGTAGATTGATGCAAACCGGAGAACTGAAACAACAAGTCTCAGGTGATACATTGACTTCTGTTTTACTGGAGGCGGTAAATGAATTCCGTTTAACGAACCGCCTGTCTACAGACAATTCTATAGGGACCTATACCATCCGTTATCTCAATCGCCCTCTTGCTTACTATAAGGATCATTTGCTGATCAATCTGGAGCGAGCCCGCTGGCAATATAAATCCGAAAAAGGTTCTAAATATGTGATCGGTAATATAGCTGCTTTTATGTTACAGGCTTTTAATGAAGAGGTCGATTCTATTCTTGAGATGCGTATTTGCTGTGGTTCAGTAAGAAATAAAACTCCTTTGCTTTACAGTAAGATTTACTACATGGAGTTGAATCCTTATTGGAATGTTCCCCAGAATATAATACGTAAGGAGATTATTCCGTCTTATCGTCGCGATACTACTTACTTCACCCGAAACCGGATGAAAGTATATGATAAGAATGGAAACCGGGTGAATCCTCATGATATAAAATGGGCTAAATATACAGCGGGCGTACCGTTTACTGTAAAGCAGGACAACAAAGAAGGCAATTCTTTAGGGCGAATTATTTTCCGTTTCCCCAATCCGTATGCTGTCTATCTGCACGATACTCCTTCCCGTTGGGCCTTTAACCGTTCCAATCGTGCGGTAAGCCATGGGTGCGTAAGGTTGGAGAGAGCATTGGACTTTGCCTTTTTCTTATTGGAAAAGCCGGACGAACTGTTGGAAGATCGCATTCGTATTGCCATGGACATAGCTCCGAAGAGCGATGAAGGCAAAAAACTGAACCGAAGCGAAGCATACCGGGAACTTAAGCATTATAGTCTGAAGGAAGCTATCCCTCTGTTCCTGGATTATCAAACCATGTATCTGGCTGCCGATGGTAAGCTCAGTTACTGTGAGGATATTTACAAATATGACGACCCTTTGCTTGAAGCATTGAATAAGTTGAACCATAAATAAGCATAACATACAGAATACTAATAACCTTATGAATTCTTATAAAGAACGAGAGGTTTTAAGGCTCCTTCAGGACGAAGGTACACAACGAAAAGGATTTGAAATGATTGTGTCGCAATATAGCGAACAATTATATTGGCAGATTCGCCGGATGGTACTTTCTCATGATGACGCAAATGACCTTCTTCAAAATACGTTTGTCAAGGCATGGATGAACATCGATTATTTCCGGGCAGAAGCGAAGCTATCTACCTGGCTTTATCGCATTGCCTTGAACGAATGTATTACTTTTCTGAATAAGCAGCGTGCCATGAATACCGTAGCTATCGACGATCCGGAAGCCGCTGTCGTTGAGAGGCTGGAAAGTGATCCTTACTTCTCCGGTGATCAGGCACAGCTTATGTTACAAAAAGCCTTATTGTCACTGCCGGAGAAACAACGCATGGTTTTCAATCTGAAATACTACCAGGAGATGAAGTATGAAGAGATGTCGGAGATCTTTGGTACCTCAGTAGGAGCATTGAAAGCATCCTATCATCATGCGGTGAAGAAAATCGAAAAGTTTTTGGAAGGTGTTGATTAAACCTTTTAAATCATTAAATGTCTAAGAAAAAGAGAGGAGAAGATTATATGAAAGAAGAAGATGAAATATTGAAGAAAGTAGGTACAGGCAATGTTTTTAAGGTGCCTGATGGATACTTTGAGAATCTTACTTCAGAAGTGATGAACAAGCTTCCCGAAAAGGAAAAATCTGCCTTTGAAGTGAAAAAAACGACGAAGTGGGACAAAATTAAGCCATTGGCCTATATGGCGGCAATGTTTGTCGGAGCTGCATTTATAATTCGTATTGCATCGGTAAACTATAAACCTGAGATTACAGAAATGGCTGTGATGGAGACGGTAGAGGTTGAGAGTGATTCTGATGAGTATATTAATGCTGTGCTCGAAGGTTCGATGATGGACGATTATTCATTGTATGTATATCTCACTGATGCCAGTGTGGAATAAAATAAATTAAACTGATTTTATTAAAATGAAAAGACTGATTATTCTGCTGTTTATCATTTGCGGCTTTACTCCTTTATTGTGGGCTATGGATGGGTGCAACCAACAACGTCTGTCACCGGAAGAATTCCGTGCCAAACAGAAGGCATTCATTATCGAGAAAGCTGGTTTGAACAAAGAAGAAGCTGCAAAGTTCTTTCCTGTATACTTTGAGCTTCAAGATAAAAAGAAAGCGTTGAATGATAAGGCCTGGGGGTTACTTCGTAAAGGAAAAGATGATAAAACGACAGAGGCACAGTATGCTGAAATTCTGAAAGGAGTATATGATGCCCGTTCAGCTTCGGACAAGCTGGAAAGAGATTATTACGAGAAATTCAAGAAAATCTTATCAAATAAGAAAATTTATATGGTGCAGAAAGCTGAAATGCGTTTTCACAGGGAACTGCTGAAAAGCGCAAACCGGAAAGATAAATAACCCTTATTTAGTTGAAAGTTGAGAGTTACTATGCAGCATAACAGCGCAGCTAACTTTCAACTTTCAATTTTTACTTCTCAAGCTTTTTTGCTTCGTTCCAGATACGGTCCATTTCTTCGAGTGACATGTCTTTAAGGCTTTTGCCCTCTTTGATCGTGTGTTCTTCCAGATAATTGAATCGACGGATAAACTTCTGATTCGTAAGTTCCAGTGCATTATCCGGGTTGATTTTGTATAAGCGGGCGGCATTGATAAGGCTGAACATTACATCGCCGAATTCTGCTTCCGCTTTGACCTTGTCCATATTGGCTACCTCTTCCTGAAATTCTGCAATTTCTTCTTTTACTTTATCCCATACCTGTTCTTTTTCTTCCCAATCGAAACCTACATTCCGGGCTTTGTCTTGTATACGATAAGCTTTTATTAAAGAGGGCAGGGCGGATGGTACGCCACTAAGCACTGTTTTATTGCCGTCTTTTTCCTTTAGTTTCAATTGTTCCCAATTTTCAGAAACCTGTCCGGCGGTTTCGGCTTTTACTTCTCCGAATACATGAGGATGACGGAATATTAATTTCTCACAGAGCTTGTCACATACATCCTTTATGTCAAAGTCTCCTGTTTCCGAACCTATCTTGGCATAAAAAGCCACGTGTAGCAGCACATCTCCCAACTCTTTACAGATGTCCTTCTTATCATCGCGCATCAGAGCGTCACAGAGTTCATAAGTCTCCTCAATCGTATTAGGACGTAAGCTTTCATTAGTCTGTTTACGATCCCACGGGCATTTTACGCGTAGCTCGTCCAGTATGTCCAGGAAGCGGCCGAAGGCTTCCATTTGTTCTTTTCTTGAATGCATCTTTTCTTTTATACTAAGAAATATTAGAGTCTATATAATTTCTTGCAAAGATAGAGAAATTCGAGGCAAAGTATTCCTCTTTTAGTTTGTTTTGTTTCATTTGTGTTTTAAGGCTGGATTATGCAGGAACTGCCAAAGAATATGGTGTGACGAGCCTTTATAAGGCTATTTTTTATTAACTTTACCGCTAAAATTTTAAGACTATGTTTCATAAACTTGTAGCGATAGAACCGGTGAGTCTGGTTCCTTCCGCAGAAGAAGCGTTGCATTCTTTTGCAAATGAAGTTATTATGTATTCCGATATACCGGAGGGAGATGATGAAGTTGCAGCCCGTATTGGTGATGCCGATGCTGTACTTTTAAGTTATACTTCCCGGATAAACCGGTATGCATTGGAGAAATGCCCTAATGTTAAGTATATCGGCATGTGTTGTTCACTTTATTCTCCGGAAAGTGCTAATGTAGATATTCGTTATGCCAACCAACAGGGGATTACGGTAACGGGTATCCGCGATTATGGTGATGAAGGAGTGGTAGAATATGTGATTAGTGAACTGGTACGTTGTTTACACGGATTCGGGCAGGAACCATGGGATGGTATGGCACGTGAGATTACAGGATTGAAGGTTGGTGTTGTGGGGCTTGGTAAGTCCGGTGGCATGATAGCAGATGCATTGAATTTTCTGGGTGCTGATATTGCTTATTATGCCCGCAGTGAGAAAAAGGAAGCTGCAGCCAAAGGATATCGTTTTATGCCGTTAAATGAGCTTCTTGCTCAGAGCGAAGTAGTTTTTTGTTGTCTCAACAAAAATACAGTTCTATTACATGATGCTGAATTCAAAGCGCTTGGAAACAAAAAGATATTGTTCAATACCGGCTTGTCGCCGGCATGGGATGAACCTGCATTTGCACAATGGCTCGAAGGAGATAATCTTTGTTTTTGTGATACGGTGGGTGCATTGGGAGGCACACAGTATCTCAATCATCCGCATGTGCGTTGTATGCAGGTATCAACAGGCCGCACTCGCCAGGCGTTTGACCGCCTGAGCGAGAAAGTGCTAGCCAATCTGTCAGAATACAATGGGTGAGGTTATATTGATCAGGGTGTTCACTACAGACCACCCTGCAATATCGGACGTAGCGCTGTACACCTCTACTACAGCATGTACCTGATCATTTTTTATTTCAACCTTTTGAGTATCTCCTACGAATCCGGGGGTGGATTGTATGGATACCTGCATATTCTCCGGACCAACAGAAGCCAGTGAGGCAGCAACTGCTACATTGACTTTGGTTGGAAACATACCTATTGCTTCTGTTGCATTTCCGGAAAAGACGATACGTTGTTCTGTCTGTAAAGTTTCATCGTATACAGCCGTACCTTTCAATGCATTCGGACCTTTCTCGTTGAAGAAACGGGCAGAAGCATTTCCCATTAGGAAAGCAGTTCTTAAAACATCAAACCCTCCGGTAGCTCCGGATACGGGGTATACACGTGTACCATTCTCCCTGGCTGTTTTCTTCACCTCCTCATAAAAGGTGGTGTCCGCCAAAGCACCGATAGACAAGGTGATGATGGAAGTTCCGTTTTTTAACGCAGGCAAAGCAAGCGCTTTCATAGCACTGGGAGAAGCTGACTCTACCAGATAGTCGGGTTTCAAACCGAGCAGCTCTTCCAGAGTAGCACAGGCTGCACAGGGTTTTCCATGCTGCTGCATTTTAGTTACAATACGTTCGGCTTTTGATGCCGTACGCGAATAAACACCTACCAGATCATAATCGGGTAATAATCCATTGACAACTGCATCCGCAACGATTTCAGCAAGTCGTCCACATCCTACAATTACTAATTTTTTCATACGGCAAAGATACAGCTTTTAAGCATATAATCTATAATGTATATATCTACCTGTTTGTTGATTTATCGTTTTTCGGTTTGGTAATCCCGGTATGAAATTAAGAGTCCTACTACTTCCGAATAGTTTTTGCGTCCGCTTTCTATTTTGTTTCCTTTGAGGTAAAGGTCGTATATCCAGTCTTGGATATTGCCAACCAGAGGACTGTATTTCGCCATCCAGTATTCCTGATTAGAGCGGGCAAGTTCAATGATTTCCGGTCGGATACGTTTGAATAGTTCATTGTATTCTTCTTCTGTCATGAGACGGCGTGCATTGCCCAGAATATGACTCAGGACAGAGAAATAACCACTGAAACGGATACTTTCCACTTGCGAACGTGTACATACCTGATATGCATAAAAGTTGGCTTCGGCTTCGCTGGTGATGCCCAGCAAATGGGCAAGTTCATGCGTATACGTTGCCGGATACTGGGAAGGGAGTAAATCGCCGTTCAACGTGAATTCACAAAAGAAAGGTCCCATACTGCCACTCACGCCAACCATCGATATGAATGGAGTGAATAGCATTGTTTTCACTTCGGGCGAATCGTATGGAGGTCGATGTACGCCTAATGCATCACTGATTTGCCGGTATCCTTTGACTGCTTCCCGGCAGATAATATCCTTGTTTATTTCTGTAACAGGGACATAAGAATCATTCAGATGCTGAATGTATTCGTCCACAAATGCTTTGAATTTATCAGGGGTATAGGCAACATAAGGAATGTCTGTACGTTCGTAAAAGTTCTTTTGCGAATAATTCAGCCCCCATGCGAGATAGAACCATACATATATCCACAAAAGATATTCGCCGTCACGTAATAAAATCTTTTTCCAGGGATGTTTTTTTATCCGTCCGTAAATAGGATAGAGAATGACACCGGTAATACTGAGAAATATGAATAAATCGCCTATGGCAAAAGGAAACAAACGTGAGAACGAAGACAGACAAAACGAAATAACCGGGTATACGGACCGGGCATAACCTTCGCCCATCGCCGGAATAAGCTGAGTGGTCCAGATAAGTAACAGAAGAGTTCCCAGAATGATATAGCGTATCTTTTGTTTTCGCTTCATAGTCAAATTTCTTTTATAGGACAAAAATATGTATTAATTGAATGCCGTGCAGAAAATTACCTCTATATTTGCGAAATTTCTGTTAATAAACAAATTTATATATCAATAGCACACACATTGATTATGGCTAATACAGAGGGAATAGAAAGCTATTGTCGCAATTGCGTATCACGTGATTTTGTGATGGGGCGTGGGCTCGTTTGTAAACGTACGGGAGCATTACCGGATTTTGAAGAGACTTGTGAGAATTTTCAAAAAGATGAAGAATTAGAAAAGATAGCACCCACTCCGGATCCGGAAATATTTTCTGCAGTGCTGAGCAGAGAGCAGCTACTGGCAGAAGAAAATCTTCCAAAGGCGGTATTGTGGGGAACGGGGGCTTGTCTTTTAGGAGCTGTTGCCTGGGGATTGGTTTCTGTTTCCACTGGCTATCAGATTGGCTATATGGCCATTGGTATCGGTTTTATCGTTGGATTAGCTATGCGCAGGGGAAAGGGAGTGCGTCCTGTTTTCGGAATCATTGGAGCAGCTCTGGCTTTGTTGAGTTGCATTTTAGGAGATTTCTTTTCTATTATAGGCTATGTGGCTAAAGAGTATAATTTGTCATATATGGAAGCATTGGCAGAAACAGATTTTAAAGCAGTATTTTCGGTAATGGCCGAAAATATAGTTTCTGCTACTGCTCTATTTTACGGAATAGCACTTTACGAAGGCTATAAACTCTCTTTCCGCGTACAGAAACAGCCGGAGAGTGGTAAGATTTGAATTTAAATTATTAATTTTGCATCCATTATTCGCAATAAATTAAACATATTAGAAATATAACATGGAATTAGCAAGTAAGTACAATCCCGCTGACGTGGAGGGAAAGTGGTACCAGTATTGGTTGGATCACAAATTATTTAGTTCAAAACCCGATGGTCGTGAACCTTACACCATCGTCATTCCTCCTCCTAACGTCACTGGTGTGTTACACATGGGACACATGCTTAATAATACCATTCAGGATATTCTTGTTCGTCGTGCCCGTATGGAAGGTAAAAATGCCTGTTGGGTACCGGGAACAGATCATGCCTCTATTGCAACTGAAGCCAAGGTGGTAAACAGGCTTGCAGCGGAAGGAATCAAAAAGACGGATCTGACCCGTGACGAATTTCTCAAACATGCCTGGGCATGGACCGAAGAGCATGGTGGTATTATCCTGAAACAGCTTCGTAAACTGGGAGCATCTTGTGACTGGGATCGTACCGCATTTACTATGGACGAAAAACGTAGCGAAAGTGTACTGAAGGTTTTCGTAGATCTTTATAATAAGGGACTTATTTACCGGGGAGTTCGTATGGTGAACTGGGACCCGAAAGCATTGACTGCCCTCTCTGACGAAGAGGTGATTTATAAAGAAGAACATGGAAAACTTTATTATTTGCGCTATAAAGTAGAAGGAGATCCGGAAGGACGTTATGCGGTGGTTGCTACTACTCGTCCGGAAACAATTATGGGTGATACGGCTATGTGTATCAATCCTGCCGATCCTAAAAACACCTGGTTGAAAGGTAAAAAAGTAATCGTACCGTTGGTAGGGCGCGTTATTCCGGTGATCGAAGATGATTACGTGGATATCGAATTCGGTACGGGTTGTCTGAAAGTGACTCCGGCACATGATGTGAACGACTATATGCTGGGCGAAAAATACAATTTGCCGAGTATTGATATTTTCAATGATAACGGAACATTAAGTGAAGCTGCCGGTATGTATATCGGTATGGATCGTTTTGATGTTCGTAAGCAGATAGAGAAAGATCTTGAAGCTGCCGGATTGCTTGAAAAGACAGAGGCTTATACGAATAAGGTAGGTTATTCAGAGCGTACCAATGTAGTGATTGAACCGAAATTGTCTATGCAGTGGTTCCTTAAGATGCAGCACTTTGCAGAGATGGCGTTGCCACCTGTAATGAATGACGAACTGAAATTTTATCCTCCTAAGTATAAGAATACTTACCGGCACTGGATGGAAAACATAAAAGACTGGTGTATCAGTCGTCAGTTATGGTGGGGACATCGTATTCCGGCTTACTTTTTACCTGAGGGTGGCTATGTGGTAGCTGCTACAGACGAGGAAGCATTGAAACTTGCCAAAGAAAAAACAGGAAATAACGCATTGACTCTGGCCGATATCCGTCAGGATGAAGATTGTCTGGATACTTGGTTCTCTTCCTGGTTGTGGCCTATTTCATTGTTTGATGGTATTAATAATCCGGGTAACAAAGAGATTGAGTATTACTATCCTACAAGTGACCTTGTTACAGGTCCGGATATTATTTTCTTCTGGGTAGCCCGCATGATTATGGCCGGTTATGAGTATGAAGGAAAGATGCCGTTTAAGAATGTATATTTCACTGGTATCGTTCGTGATAAGCTGGGACGCAAAATGTCTAAATCATTGGGTAATTCACCCGATCCATTGGAACTAATTGAAAAATACGGTGCCGATGGGGTACGTATGGGTATGATGCTTGCGGCTCCTGCCGGGAACGACATTCTCTTTGATGATGCATTGTGCGAGCAAGGACGTAATTTCTGTAACAAGATATGGAATGCTTTCCGGTTGATCAAAGGATGGAAGGTTGCTGATAATGCTGAAGTTCCCGAAGCGTCTAAGTTGGCTGTCCGCTGGTTTGAGTCCAAACAGAATGAAGTAGCTGCTGAGGTTGCCGATCTGTTCAGTAAATATCGTTTGAGTGAAGCACTTATGGCTGTTTATAAGCTGTTCTGGGATGAGTTCTCTTCTTGGTATCTGGAAATGATTAAGCCGGCTTACGGACAAGCTATTGACCGTGTTACTTTTGATGCTACTATTGGATTTTTGAATAATTTGCTCCATTTGCTTCATCCGTTTATGCCTTTCATTACCGAAGAGTTGTGGCAACAGATGGCCGAACGTAAGGAGGGAGAGAGTCTGATGGTGAATTCTTTATTGTTGAATGGAACCGTTGATGAAGCATTTATTCAGCAGTTTGAAGTGGTGAAGGAAGTGATCAGTAATATCCGTACGATTCGTTTGCAGAAGAATATTGCTCAGAAAGAAGCACTTGAGTTGCAGGTGATAGGTGAAAATCCGGTTACTGCATTTAATGCTGTGATTATTAAGATTTGTAATCTGTCCGGTATTGCAGTGGTGGAAGCCAAAGCAGAAGGAGCATCCTCTTTCATGGTAGGTACTATTGAGTTTGCTGTTCCGCTTGGCAATATGATTGACGTAGAAGCAGAGATCGCTCGTATGGAAGCTGAACTGAAACATAAAGAAGGATTCCTGCAAGGTGTGTTGAAGAAACTTAGTAATGAGAAGTTTGTAAATAATGCTCCACCGGCAGTCATTGAGATTGAACGAAAGAAACAGGCAGATGCCGAAAGTATTATTAATTCATTGAAAGAAAGTATCGCTTCTTTAAAGAAAGCATAAACTGATTCTATAGAAGTAGAAAGGCATTCCAAAATATTGGGGTGCCTTTCTTTTTTTTATCAAAATAAATTTTACCTTTGCCTTTGTAATAAAAACAACAAACAAATGAAACAGACAACTCTATTATTGTCTTTTATTGCTTTACTGCTATGCGGTACAAGCTCTTCTATATTTGCTCATGGCAACAATGGAGATGAGATTTTATTTTTGAATTCAATAAATTTTAATCTTCCCTGGGCAAAGGCTATGTACTGGCATGCCAGTGAAGACCTGGAGCGGAAGGGATTTGATGTAAAAGCAGAGTCGTTGTCAGTGCCTGCCCTGAGAGATCAAGGTGAAGTGGATGCGGTGTTGTTGCATTTGAAAGAAAAATATCCGCTTCCTCCAAAGTTAATAGTCATGATAGGTGATCCCGGTTGGATTGTATGCCGGGAACTTTTTGATGGAATATGGAAAGATGTTCCTGTGATTATAACCAATTCCCGTGAATATTTGCCGGCTACGCTCGAAGTACTTTTGTCTCACGAGCCATTGACTGCAAGCAATTCTGTTTCGGCGGATGTCTGGCGGAAGGGATACAATGTCACTTTTTTGCGTCAGGTATATTATGTTAAGGAAACCATAGAGTTAATGCAAAAGATAATGCCTGAAATGAAGCGTATTGCTTTTATTTCAGACGATCGTTATATTAGTAAGATGGCTTGTTCGGATGTAGAGAATGCTGTGGCGAATTTTTTCCCGGATCAGGAGCTTCATCAGCTTTCTACGACTTTTCTTTCTACCGAGATGCTGTTGGATACACTACGTAGTTATGATCGTACTACCGGCCTTATCTATTATTCCTGGTTTGAATCTCACAACCGGAATGACAATAACTATCTCTTTGACCATTTACAGGATATTATTCATAATTTTGTTCATACTCCTCTGTTTTTGCTTGCTGCCGAAGATTTATCCAAAGAAACGTTTGCGGGCGGTTATTATGTATCTTCCGAATCTTTTGGAAATTCATTGCTTTCCATGATCTATCGTGTGTTGGATGGAGAATCTCCCCGGGATATCCCCGGAATGGATGGTGGCGTACCTTCTGCTACTCTCTGTTATCCGGTGTTGCAAGAGCATGGTATCCCCGAATTTCTTTATCCGAAAGACGTGACTTATGTGAACAAACCAGCTCCATTTCTGGAACAATATGAGAAACAATTACTTTGTGCAGGTATTTTTCTTTTGGTAATAGTGGTTGCTGTT
The DNA here is from genome assembly GCF_964240755.1 of Bacteroides sp. HPS0048. Classification (NCBI taxonomy): domain Bacteria; kingdom Pseudomonadati; phylum Bacteroidota; class Bacteroidia; order Bacteroidales; family Bacteroidaceae; genus Bacteroides; species Bacteroides sp. HPS0048. Next base: position 47,408 of record NZ_CAXSVC010000012.1, read on the forward strand.
ATTTATTATATTTCTATTCTTAAAAAGGCATATGGCCGATTGAAAGAGGCCAAAGAGCAGGCGGAAGTAGCCAATCAGTTAAAATCAGCTTTCCTTGCCAATATGAGTCACGAGATTCGTACTCCTCTGAATGCCATTGTGGGTTTCTCTAATATGTTGCCTCATGTTGAGGGAAAAGAAGAGATGGAAGAGTATGTAGGTATTATTGAGAATAATACAAATTTACTTCTTCAGTTGATCAGTGATATTCTGGATATGGCGAAAATAGAGGCTGGGACATATGATTTTCATGAAACGTATGTGGATGTCAATTCGATACTGGATGAGATAGAGCAAAGTATCCGGTTGAGAATTAAGAATGAAAAGGTGGATCTTATTTTTGAAGAACGCTTGCCACAATGCGTATTATATACTGACCGGAACAGATTGATACAGGTGATAACCAATTTTCTGACCAATGCTATTAAATTCACAGAAAGCGGGATCATCACAATGGGATATCGTTTGAAAGATAAACATACAATTTATTTCTATGTTTCTGATACCGGGTGTGGTATGTCTGATGAACAGTGTCAACATGTGTTTGAGCGATTTGTGAAATACAATTCGTTTATTCAGGGTACAGGATTAGGATTATCTATCTGTAAAATGATAATTGAAAAAATGGGTGGAGAAATAGGAGTCAACTCAATACCGGATAAAGGTTCTGTATTTTGGTTTACTCTTCCTTATCGACAAGAATAATTTTCTCCTGTCGGTAAAGGAAGTCTTTATCATTTTTCAAGTAATTCTTTCAGAAAACTATCCAGTTCTTCATCCAGACCTTTTAAAAGTTCGTCATTTACAAGCAGTGTGTCATCATCTACCAGAAGTAATTCGGCTACTGTCTCTTTCTCTTCGTCTACTAGCACAAAAGAGTAAGGTTTTAGGATCGTTAGCTTATCAAAATCTCCTCCGTCCTTCATCCTGCAAAGGATCGGTCGAAGAACACGTTCGGCATTCTCATAAAAATCATCACTTTCATATGCTGACCATTCGTCGATGGTCACATTGACCAGTTCATCGTCTTCGTCATCGAAGATGAATAGTTCGCCGGAATTCTGATTGGGTTGTATGTGAATATCTGTAACGATTGTTTGTTCGCAACCGCAAGTAAACTTTGCGACTGCTTTTCGTATAGCCGATTCGATTACAGATTGTGATTGTTGACTCAGTTTCATTGGTTTTCCTCCTTTTATTTAGATCAAAGGTATAAAAAAAATGCAATTCTGCCTATGTTTTGATTAAAAATCATCATTAAATCGGTTCATTTGCATATTTAATGATGACAATCCGGCTGTCCGTTTCTGTAACTCTACCACATAAAGACTGGTCATTACGTAATTCGGTATTTCGGATATGTCTACGTTGTCCTTATTTCTCTGATCAATTTTATCTATTTTATGAGCCAGTTCCTGGGCTTTTAGTGCCCATGTTTCGGCCTGTTCCAGTTCGTCTTTTATTTCGTAGTAAACAGCAATATTGTATGCAGACTGCATTTTCTTTTTATCACTTTTGGCAGTATTGAAAGATTGTTCCCAAAGTTTGAAGGCTTTGTCCCATGAGTTTTCACGGACGTATACGGCAGCATCACGCATATTTACGGAACCATTGTTGTAGAGATTGCGTGTAGCCGATGTCCAATAGGGTAGGAGGTGTTTTACAGGAATTGTTCCGGCAAACTCCGAGGCTTCTTGCTGTATCTGAGAATCTTTGATGAGGTGTGTCTGTACATATGAACTTGTGTTACCAAATTCTTCCCAGAAAATACTGTCATTAGGAGCGATGGTAAGCATGGGATTTTTACGCTTGGGAATATAAATCTTAAGCGTTGGGTACACTTTTACATCTACACTGCCATAATAACAGCTCCAGTCCGGAATATAACGAATGGTTTTGGTTGCTTTTAACTGAAGATTTTCCAGTGAGATCAGAAAGTCAACATCCAGATTTTCTGTCAGTTCCTTTACTTCCTCCTGAGTAAGTGTTTCTTCGCGCGCAAATTTGTCATTGGCACGCAGAGCAGAGTCACAAATGATAACTTCATCAAAATAGTTTTCGTTTGCTATGGCTTCAGCCAATGATTCGGCTGCTATTTTGGCATCTCCATTGTTGTAAGCAACGGCACGGGCTATCTCATCGTCTTTCCGTGATCTGTCCGATTCTATCCATTTATTATCAGGCACGCTACTGGTATTATTGACAATCGCGACCCGGCGCAGTTCGGGAGGAAAGTTTATTTCCGCAGGCATCATATATTCGATAGGGATTTGCTCTATGGTCTGGCATGAACTGAATGCCAGACAGAAGAGTAACAATAGCGTGAATGAGTATTTTGCCATAATATTCAGTAGTCAGTAGTTAGTAGTCAGTAGTTAGTATTCAGTAGTTAGTAGTCAGTAGTTAGTAGTCAGAATCCTTTCGGCATGGCAACGCTTCCATACTGCATAGATTCTAACTACTAACTACTGAATTCTAACTACTGATTCTTACGCCCTTCCGTGACAGTTTTTGTATTTCTTACCGCTACCACAAGGACACGGATCGTTACGTCCTACTGTCTTTTCTGCACGTACGGGTTCGCGTTTTACAGCTTCGCGGGTATCCTGCTGTGCAGCAGCCTGTTGATTCGGATCGTTCAGGTCTTGTTTCTGTTCGCGATATTTACTTAAATCCTGGCGCCGTTCGGGAGCTGCTTCACGCACCTCTACACGTTGTGCCTGTTCGGGAGCTTCCTGTACCGGGATTTGTCCGCGCATCAGGATAGATACGGTCTGGTTATTGATCTTGTTTACCATGGTATCAAACAAGTTCACAGATTCCAGTTTATAGATCAACAACGGGTCTTTCTGTTCGTAGCTGGCATTTTGTACTGAATGTTTCAATTCATCCAGTTCACGAAGATTTTCTTTCCATGCTTCGTCAATTACATGAAGCAGGATAGATTTCTCGAATGATTTCACTACCTCTTTAGATTCACTTTCGTAAGCAGCTTTCAGATTACAGGAGATGTTGTACATACGTTTTCCGTCCGTGATAGGAATCAGAATGTTTTCGTACATATGTCCCTGGTTCTCATATACCTGTTTGATTACAGGATTTGCTATTTGTGCCAGACGTTCACTTTTACGTTTGAAGTTGGCCATTGCTTCATCAAAAGTTCTTTCTGCCAGCTTTTCTTTCTTCTCACTACGGAATTCTTCTTCTGTGAAAGGAGCATCCATAGCCAATGTCTGAAGAAGGTCGAACTTACAGTTTTCATAATCTGCATTGTTTTCAATGGCGGCTGCACAACGGTCCCAAATCATATTTACAATGTCCATACCGATACGTTCGCCCATTAACGCATGGCGACGTTTCGTATAAACAACTGTACGCTGCTTGTTCATTACGTCATCATATTCCAGCAAACGTTTACGGATACCGAAGTTATTCTCTTCCACCTTCTTCTGTGCACGTTCAATGGAGTTTGAAATCATCTTATGTTCGATCATTTCTCCTTCCTGGAATCCTAATCTATCCATGACACCGGCGATACGGTCGGAAGAGAAGAGACGCATCAAATCGTCTTCCAGTGAAACGAAGAATACAGAAGAACCCGGATCACCCTGACGTCCGGCACGACCACGCAACTGGCGGTCTACACGACGGGATTCGTGACGTTCTGTACCAATGATAGCCAAACCGCCGGCAGCCTTAACTTCCGGACTCAGTTTGATGTCGGTACCACGACCTGCCATATTGGTAGCAATAGTCACTGTACCTTGCAAACCGGCTTTTGCCACAATGTCAGCTTCCCGCTGATGTAACTTCGCATTCAATACGTTATGTTCGATTTTACGCATAGTTAACATCTTGCTTAGCATTTCGGAGATTTCTACCGAAGTAGTACCTACCAGTACCGGGCGGCCGGCATTGACCAGTTGTTCTATTTCTTCAATAACGGCTTTATACTTTTCGCGTTTTGTTTTATAAACGCGGTCGTTCATATCTTTACGGGCAATAGGGCGGTTGGTCGGTATTACTACTACATCGAGTTTGTAGATATCCCAAAGTTCACCTGCTTCTGTTTCGGCAGTACCGGTCATACCCGATAATTTGTGATACATACGGAAGTAGTTCTGCAATGTGATAGTAGCAAAGGTTTGTGTGGCAGCTTCTACCTTAACACGCTCTTTAGCCTCGATTGCCTGGTGGAGTCCGTCTGAATAACGGCGGCCTTCCATGATACGGCCCGTCTGCTCGTCAACAATTTTCACCTGTCCGTCAATTACAACGTATTCGTCGTCTTTCTCAAACATGGTATATGCTTTCAGCAGCTGATTGATGGTGTGTACACGTTCCGATTTGATGGCGTAGTTAGTCATCAGGGCATCTTTTTTTTCCAATTTCTGCTCGTCGCTCAGATCCTTTTCATTTTCCAGTTCAGAGAGCTGTGCTGCGATATCCGGCAATACAAACAGAGTCGGATCGTCAGAATTACCTGTGATCAGGTCAACACCTTTGTCCGTCAGGTCTACGCTGTTCATCTTTTCATCAATAACGAAATACAATGGGTCAGTGGCCTCATGCATACGTTTATTGTTCTGTTCCATGTAGATCTCTTCTGTTTTCAGCATACCGGCTTTGATACCCTGTTCACTCAGGAACTTGATCAATGCTTTGTTTTTAGGTAATGCCTTATGACTGCGGAAGAGAGCGAGGAATCCTTCTTCTACCTCTTTCTTATCGTCTGATGCGATTAATCTCTTAGCATCTGTCAGGTATTTGGTTGCCAGTACTTTCTGGGCTTCTACAAGACGTTCTACCAGTGGGCAAAGAGATTCGAAAAGTTGGTCTTCACCTTTAGGTACAGGACCAGAGATAATCAACGGAGTACGCGCATCGTCAATCAATACCGAGTCTACCTCATCGACAATAGCATAGTTGTGTTGGCGTTGTACAAGGTCTTTGGGACTGATAGCCATATTGTCGCGCAGGTAGTCGAAACCAAATTCATTATTTGTACCGAAAGTGATATCAGCCAGATAAGCCTGACGGCGTGCATCAGAGTTTGGCTGATGACGGTCGATACAATCAACGCTTAAGCCATGGAACATATAAAGCGGTCCCATCCATTCGGAGTCACGTTTTGCCAAATAGTCATTCACTGTTACTACATGTACACCATTTCCTGTCAGTGCATTGAGGAATACAGGCAGGGTAGCTACGAGGGTTTTACCTTCACCTGTTGCCATTTCGGCGATTTTTCCTTTATGAAGTACTACACCACCAAAAAGCTGTACATCATAATGGATCATATTCCATATCGTATCATTCCCACCGGCATTCCAGTGATTCTGATAGATAGCTTTGTCACCTTCGATGCGTACGAAATCTTTGGTTGCAGCCAGTGTACGGTCAAAATCTGTGGCAGTTACCACAATTTCTTCATTTTCGGTGAAACGTCTGGCTGTGTCTTTTACGATAGAGAAAGCTACCGGGAGTACTTCTTCCAGTGCTTTTTCGTATATTTCGAGTATCTCTTTTTCGAGTTTATCAATCTGAACAAATACCTCTTCGCGATCTTCCAGTTCTATTGACTCAATACTTGCTTTCAGTTCTTCCACTTTGGCACGTTCTTGGGTAGCAGAGTTGTAGATGTATTGTTTCAGTTCTTGTGTTTTGGCACGAAGTCCATCATTATCCAATTTTTCAACCTCAGGGTAAGCGGCTTTGATTTTGTCTACCCAAGGTTGAATTTCTTTCATGTCTCGTGTGGATTTGTTTCCGAAAATCGAGCTCAAAAATTCATTAAATCCCATTTGTGTATTATATTTATTATTATTTACTTAAGTTGAAAAAAGTGTGTTTTTACCGTATGGTAAGTGGAATTGAAGAACAGGCATTGGGAGCCCGTATCCTCATGGTATGAGCCAGTGTTGGGGCGATATGGCCCACACTTACAGGTGTGTCTATTATCTCCGGTTTTACCGAGTTTCCAAAAAACACAAGTGGTACCGGGATATGCGCGCTACGAATTATTCTGTTTTCCGTCGGATTGGATTCATTGACAATTGTCCATCCCGGCAGCACTTCAATGAGCAAGTCTCCCGAACGTTTGCGGTGAAATCCGTTGCGTATCAGGTCTATTTCCGGTGTCCATGAGCCTAATAGCAGGCGTTGTGCCGAATATGCTTCGTTTACGCCACTAAATTGCATCAGGAAGTCGGCTGCTTTATTCTGTATTTCAGAAAGATCGAGTTGCTTTTTCTCTATCAGCTTGTGGTTGAGATATATTTGCTGGTCATAATAAGCTTCTACATATTGTCCTTCACCGTAAGTAGCCATCAAAAACATATTCAGCAGAGCTGCGCAACGATTCAGGTGGAATTCTCCTCCGGGAATGCGGTAAAGTCCATGATCGGCCGATTCTGTGTCTACGTATCCGGTAGAAGTAATGCAGAAAAGTACATTTTGAAGTCCTATTTTTTTGTCGATCACATCTAGCAGGTGAGCAATACTGCGGTCCAGTCTTACGTATGTATCCTGCAATTCCATAGCACACTCCTGTGAGGTTTTATGGGCATAATTGCCGGCGTAATACATCAGCGAAAGCATGTCCGGTACTTCATCTTTTCCTATGTTACTCTTATCCAGTAACTCTTCGGTCAGTAAATTTACCTCGTCATTAACGAACGGACTGGCTATCAGTCTGCGGAACTTATTTCTCCGGTCATCATCAAATTTATATTTGAAAGGGGTGTCTCTCCATTCCGGTAGATAAATATATTTCTCCATGGGATGAACCGGTGTCCATGTCATATCTCCGATACGGAAATCAACAGCCTGACGATCATTATATTGGCTTACCCACCAGGGAAATTCTGTATAATAAGTGGTACTACACCATTTTCCGGTATTGTTATTCAGCCAGAAAGCACCGTTTCCGGTATGTCCTGCTGCAAATATGGCAGCATCACGGAAAGGGGCAATAGCGTATACCAGCCCTTTGTTGCGTGTAGCTATTTTAAGTTCATCGGCGATAGTGGAAGTGAGCAATAGGGTGGGAGAACTGCTCTCGTCTGTATAGTTTCCCATAAATGCCGGATCGTCCACACAGTTAATAGGGCGTAGTGTCGAAATATCCAACCATTGATTGGCGGTAATTCCGTTCATAGAAGGCGTTGTTCCGGTATAAATGGCAGCTATAGCCGAGGCGCGGTCTACTTTGCTGAAGTTATATTCCGCATTACGAAATACTTTGCCTTCTTTCCAGAGTCTTTTGAATCCTTTTTCGCCATATAGGGAGGAGAAAGCTTCCAAATAGTCTGTACGCAACTGATCAATGGTCAGGCCTACCACCAGTTTTGGAGTAGCAGGTAGCGGCTGAGCCTGTAGCCCGGTAATGGTAAGTACAGTAAGTATGGAAGTCAGTAATCCTTTCATTTCGTTTTTTTATAGGTCAAAATAAGATTGCTTGCTGAACGTATCAACAAACTGAGTGCCAAAGGTACGACAGCTAAATCAATTCTTTGCGGTATTACCGGAAAAAGCAGTATAAAAAGTGTTAAAACAATACAGTTTAGCATGTGGTACCAACATTTTCGTCCTTTTCTGGCAGCATTTACAATGATTGGCAGAAAGATAAGCTCTCCCGGATGGAATACAAAAAGCAGGTAATTGGAACTGACAGCAGGATGTTCTGAAAACAGAGCGAGGAATGCAATAATACAACCGGCAATGCCTGCTATGCCAAACAATATGAGATCAATTCCCCAAAGTCCTCTTTTCTTTCGGATACCATAGATACTGGTACCTGCTACAATAATAAACAAAAGCAGCGCCGATCTCATTGGGGTAAATATATCCGCGATACTTATTGGGGCAGGTGATGAATTTTCGTCTTCACAATTGATAATTAGTTCTGTATCTGCCACCAGTGGCCTTTCGTTCCCATTATTCGTGATTTTTGCTGTTGCAAGTGCATTTTTCAGATAAAACGGAGCAAATACCATCTGTCGGCTTGTTATGGGGCGGTCTGCTTCGCTTCCGATGCAAAAGTCAATACCGAATTGTGCCCATGGATGCCCGTTGGTATATTGGTGTACAATGTCGCGGAATGATTTCGTGCCGTCTTTCTCCGGATAGTTGTAAATCACTTTTCCCTGTATACTTTCTTCTATTTTATCCCGTGGGCGGGTAGCACAGTTATCGTAGAAAAAGTTATACCGGTACACCCGGTTTTCCGGTCGGCTGTTTTCTATCAGTAGCGCAAGGAGTTTTTGTTTTTCTTCCGGAGTCAGGTTGAGTGTTTGTTGCCATACACTACGTTCATCGAAGATATATTCGGCTGCGAACCGGTCATAATTCATTCCTCCGAGAATGTAATCTGTCTGTCCCAGTGCAAAACGAAAAATAAAATTGGGTGCGCCGAAGTTGAATATTCCGTAATTGAATACCCAATCAATGCCTTTGGATGGCTCTTCATAGCGGATGGCAGTATGTCCGAAGTAAGAATAGATCTCTTCTCCGGGAGCACATGTCAGCAAACTAAGACGAATGGAATCCGCGTTATTATCCGGTGTTCCTTTGCCATTTGTAGCCAGGCACAGAAAGAACAATATCAATATTATTTTTATTTTTTTCATCATGAGGATTGTAAGACTGATACCTCTATTTTTTTTTTTTGCAAAGATAATGCAAACCGAGAGTAGAATAAAATGAACTCGTTCATTTTTTATGCCAAGGTGCAGCTAATCTTCGCTTTTTTAGCAAAGATAGGAAATAAAAATTGAAATAGATTAGATTGTACATTTTTGCTTGACAAGATTGTACACCTTTGTGGTACAAGGTTGTACAATCTTGTCAAGCAAAAATGTACAATGTTATAAGCCTTGATTATCAGCTACTTCTGAGTATCTTTATGAGATATTTTCCCGGCATCCCTATCTTAGCCCACGAGGTCTGTGCCAGCACCTTCCACACCGGAGTACCGATCTCCCCATAGTTCGACATTCGTAGAATGGCCTTTATGTCTCCGGTGTCCGTCACCTTAATCCGATCCAATGCCAGTAGCAAGCCGTCATAATTGTGCGTCTTTTTGTTGAGCGCATATTCCGGAGGTGGAGGCAAAATAGAATCCTCCTCCTCCTTCTTCTTCTTTTCTTCTACTTTACTTTCTTTTACTTTACTTTGTCTGAAAATGTCTGCATTTTCCAGACTCAACTCCATCTGAACGGGAAAAATGTTCGCATTTTCTGAGTTCGTACTCTCTTTCTGCTTACATTTTATCTCTTCCTCCTTACATTTCACCTCTTCTAGCAGATAGGGTAATTTAGTTAAATCCCTCTTTCTCCGGCTGGTAGCCTCTAACCATACCCGCTGAATATCCACCGAGGTCAGTATACGATGCTCCTCATAGCTGTTCTTATCAAAAAATCCTTTTTCAATTAGTATACCGATTATACTGTCTACTTCTTCTTTCGTATATTCCCTTCCCAGCTTATAGGCAAATATCTCACATTGTTCCTCATCCCATTGTATGTAATACCCCTCTTTATATATCTTGTAAAGTATTTTTATTACCAGATAAGGTCCTTTGATACCATATTTCGCCTCCAACGATTCGGACACTGCTCCTTCAAAGAAGGTTGCTTTTGTAGGGAAGTAAACGATTCCATTAAATTCTGTTGCCATATTTGTTTAATTGAAAGTTGAAAATTGAAAGTTGAAAGTTGAAAATTGGCTGCGCTATCATGCTGAACAGCAATTTTCAATTTTCAACTTTCAATTTTCAATTAAATACACTTTTTCCATTCCAGAAAGTTCTCCAGGCGGAAGCGTTTCCACTTTCCTTCCTCTACATCCCAGTACATCACAGCTTCCTGTACTTTGCTTGCTTCGTACTCCCGTTTGAAGTCGTGTCTGTAATAAATCAGTGTTGCCTTTACAAACTGAAACTCTCCATCAATAGCCCTGCGGTAGGCAATCACAGCATACCCATATTGCATCCAGTCTATCAGTTCCTCAATACGCTCTACCATCCATATAGCAGTGGTTTGTGTGTATCCTTTCTCTTGTACGATTTGTCTTGTCCATCTCCTTTTTACATTTTCCATAACAGGTTTCAAATTTCTTTTTTTCATTTCATTTTGTTTTATGAGTTTATATTTTTCCGATAACGGCTGCAAGGTCGGGATAATATTCGGATGGAACTAATCGTTGAATAAATGTAAAAATCCGCTCAAATGGCGGATTTTTTATTGCATCTACTTTTTGAAGTTTATATTTTCTTTTTGCGGGATGCGATCGTTCTGCTAATTTCAGTAGTTAATGTTTTGAATTCAACCTCCTTATATATTCCTTGTTTTTTGTATTCAAATCGAAATAGAGTATTGATCTCTTTGGCAATTTTTGCTACACAGACTGTTGGTTTTTCTTCTGAGGCAAGCGAAATAGCTAATGCTTTTATTAAAGATCCTTTGTGATGTCTGATTACTATTCTGTGGTCAATTTCTTGTTTGTCAATGCGCTGTACATTAATAATACCTTCTATCGTTTCTCCGTTTCCGAGTTCTATCTTTATAGAACCGTTAAAATCTGTTTTTTTTGATCGTTGTTTGTCATAAACTTAAATTTTAAATGATTTTTGTACTTTGCAAAGATTGTTAAAAGTTACGATTTGGACAATGAATCAATAATAAAAAGAAGAGGTTGTATAGAGATAGATTTTTGGTAATTAAAACCTTATTTTTTTATTGAAAAGTGTTTCAATAGACGTTCGTTTAATGGCACACTTATTTCAAGCTGTTTTTTCATGTTCCAAATGAGATTAATCATTTAATAAACAAATTTTCGCCATACAATGTAAATATCTATATATCAGCATCATATATAACATCAAACAGAAATATAAATTATTTTATTGAGAAATATTTTGTACATTAAAGAATAGTATATATTTTTGTGCCATTAAACGAACGTCAATTGAAACACTTTTCATAATCAAGTGGTTCGTTTATAATGAAATATGTATAAGGGAAAATAAATATATACATACTACATCTCACCCCTCATATTGTTTATCTCCTGTGATAGGGATACATCTGAGGGTTAGTGTATTAAGATTAGAAAGTTAGTTTAATACACGCTTGACCGGAAGGGAATTCATTACCCCGGTGTCCCTAAAGAATATCCAATTGTGAACAAAACTACAGACATTTGTTGGTATCCGCTTCGTGTTACTTATAGTCGTGAACTATTGCTAAAGGAGGTGCTTGATGCCGAAAAAATTGAGAATTTTATTCCGATGCATTATGAGTACATCAGGCATGCGGATCGTAAGATACGCAAGTTGGTTCCTGTAGTACACAATCTTGTATTCGTTCATGCTTCCTTTGCATGTATTGACCATATCAAACGGTCGGTGGGTTCTTCTTTATCCGTCCGTTATATTATGGATCGTGAGACACAGCGTCCTCTCACCGTTCCTGATTCTCAAATGCGTAGCTTTATTGCTGTTTCTGGTAATTATGAAGAACAGATTGTCTATCTTGATCCTGCTGTCACTGCTTTACAAAAGGGAGACCGGGTACGTATTATTGGGGGTATATTTGAAGGGGTAGAAGGTGTTATTCTCCGTGTTAAGGGAGATCGGCGTGTATCCGTTTGTATAAAAGGGGTCATGGCTGTAGCCACCACCTATGTACATCCTTCTCTAATGGAAAAAATTGAAGATTAAATTATTTTCCTTTATTAACTTTTATTTTCCTTGCTTTAATTTTTAATAATTAATTCTCCTCATGTCTTTGCAATCACAAATTGATACCCTGTGGCGTATCACTCATGAACTTCTTAATTTAGGTTTTGAGGGTACTCCTCTTTTTTCCAACGAATTCTGCAAACTAAATACAGAGGTTTATCGTCAATCCGAATGCCTTTTCCATTTACATGGCTCTAATGCGGAGGAAGAAGCACAGCTCTGTTATGTTCTGCTTACAGGGTACCATGCTACCATCTATGATCATGGTGATAAAAATCAAAAACTACAGTCCATCCTGGACCGTAGTTGGGAAGTTCTTCCATTACTTCCCGTTTCACTATTAAAATGTCAGTTGCTGGTGGCTTGTTATGGAGAGGTATTTGATGAAGAGCTGTCTAAAGAGGCCCATGCTATCATTGATAGTTGGGAAGGCCGGAAATTAACTTTAGCGGAATGTGAAGTTATTGAGTACCTGAATAGCCTGGAATCCAACCCCTGGAGTAACTGGGATGTGGAAGAATGAAATTTTCATACAAATAACAATACGGAACTTTATTTAATAAAAATCTTATGTGTGTTAGAATACTGAATTATTTTTTATTATGCCTGGTTACACTTTTCGTGTCTTGTTCTGCTCCGAAAGAGGTACTTTACTTGCAGGATATAACCTCTTTGAAGGAAGAAAATATTGATAAAAACTATGAAGTAATTATCCATAAGGATGATTTACTGGCCATCTTGGTGAATAGTAAAGATCCTGAACTGGCTTTGCCTTTTAATATGCCTCTGGTAACTTATCAGATTGGGAGTCAAAATCCCGGTCAACAACGTCTTTTAGGTTATCTTGTCGATCAGAACGGTGATATCGACTTTCCTATTTTAGGTAAGCTTCATGTGGAAGGGTTGACTCGTATGCAAGTGACAGAGCTCATTAAGCAGAAATTAATAGAAGAAGATTTGATCAAAGATCCTATTGTCACTGTCCAGTTCCTGAACTTTAAAGTATCTGTGATGGGTGAAGTAGCACGTCCCGGTACATTTGATATTTCCGGTGACCGGATAACTCTGTTGGAAGCTTTGAGTATGGCAGGCGATTTGACTATTTATGGCCGTCGTGACCGCGTAGCCGTTATTCGCGAAAAAGATGGTAAACGCCGTATTCTGTATCACGACCTTCGTTCTTCCGATATTTTTCAATCACCCTGTTACTATCTGCAGCAGAATGATATTGTGTATGTAGAACCCAATAAAGCCAAGACCGGCCAGAGCCGTATCAACTCCAATAATTCCGTTGGTGTATGGCTTTCCGCGGTTTCCGTGCTTGCTTCCATTACTTCTCTGATTGTCACCATGTTTAAATAATCCGGAATATAAAGAATTGATAATGAATACCGAATCGAAAAATAATAATAGTCTTGAACAGGAATCTGAGATCAATATAACCGATATTCTCCGTTTTGTACTATCCAACTGGTATTGGTTTGTACTATCCGTTTTAGTTTGTATCGGCATTGCGTTCTTTTACGTAAAGTCTTCTTCCAAAGTATACAGCCGTAAGGCCTCCGTTTTAATCCGCGATGATTCGAAAGGTGGTGGAATGAGTGAGTCGGCGGTTTTTTCAGATCTTTCTCTTTTTGGTGGTAAACGTAATGTGGATAACGAAGTGCTTGTCTTTCAGTCCCGTCATTTGATGGAGGAGGTTGCGCGACGTTTGCATTTGGATATGAGCTATAAGGTGAAGAATGGTTTGCGCAATGATGAACTTTATACCCATGCTCCGGTCACCGTTTCTTTTCCGGAAGCGGAGGAGCGGCAGGTTATAAAAGTCGTGGTTACTCCTGTTGATTCTGCTACGGTGCGTCTTTCCGGTTTTTCTTTAGCTGTAGGGGGTGGGGGCGTTCATTCGGAAGAGGTTCTGGATGTACATCTGAACGATACGGTTTCTACTCCGATCGGTCCGATGGTTGTTACTCCTACGTTGTACTATACGGATGTATTTTACGGTAAGCCCGTAAATGTAGTCAAATCCAATTTGGAGAGTGTTATCGAAGGGTATCGTGCCAGATTGAAAGTGTCTCTTGCCAGCAAGACGGCCACCATTATCAATCTTGTCTTGGATGACGTCTCTACTGCCCGTGCGGAAGACATCCTGAACATGCTTATTGCCGTTTATAATGAGGATGTTATCAATGATAAGAACCAGATAGCCGTAAATACTTCCAAGTTTATTAACGAACGTCTGATCATCATCGAACGTGAATTGGGAAGTGTGGATGCCAATATCGAAAGCTTTAAACGTGAGAACCAACTGACGGATATTACCTCCGAAACAGGTATGTACCTTGCCAATACGAGCCGTTACCAGCAGGAAGGTCTCAGTCTGGAGAATCAGTTGAGTATTGCCAGATACATTAAGGAGTATTTGACTGATCCTCAAAAGAATTCAGATTTGATTCCTGCCAATACCGGAATTTCGGATAACAGTGTTGAATCTCAGATCAAGGAATATAATGATATTCTCTTGAAGCGTGACAAGTTGGTGGTGGGCAGCAGCAGTAAGAATCCGATAGTGATAGATCTGAATAACTCTCTGAGTGCTATGAAGCAGACGATTATCCGTTCGGTAGATAATCTGATTGTTGGACTGAATATCCAGTTGAAGAATATCCGTGAGCAGGAAGAGCAGACCACGAAACGTATTGAGGCCGTTCCTGCCCAGCAGAAATATGTGCTTACAGTAGAACGTCAGCAGAAGATCAAGGAGGAGCTTTATCTTTACTTGTTGAATAAGCGCGAAGAAAACGCTTTGACACAAGCCATTACCGAGAGTAATGCCCGTATTATAGATTCCGCTTCGGGCAGCAGTGCCCCGGTAGCTCCCAAAACAATGATGATTCTTATGGCTTCTATTGTTTTAGGGCTGGCTATTCCCATGGGTGTATTCTGGTTGTTGAATGTGACGGATACGAAAGTGCGTACCCGTAAGGAGTTGGATGGAGTGCTTACTATTCCTTTCTTGGGTAATATTCCCCGTCATGGTAATAATAAGGGTGAGGATTCGGATGGTATTGTTGTCCGTGAGAACAGTCGTGATTCTGTCTCCGAGGCTTTCCGTATCATTCGTACGAACATGGACTTTATGCGTGTGAAAGCCGCCAACTTACAGGTGGTCATGTTTACATCCGCCAATCCGGGTGCAGGTAAAACCTTTGTCTCGAGTAACCTGGCCATGAGTATCGCCCAGACGAATAAAAAAGTTGTTCTGGTTGACGTTGATATCCGTAAGGGAACATTAAGTGGTATTTTCTCTAACTCTTCCAACCGTATGGGACTGACACATTATCTTTCGGGAAGTACGGATAAGTTGGATGATATCATTGGTAGGAGTGAGGAGTATGAAAAATTGGATGTCATTTTCTCCGGTCCCGTACCTCCCAATCCTGCCGAATTGTTGTTGAGTGAACGTTTCGACCGTCTGATAACGGAACTTCGTAAACGTTATGATTATATCATTGTGGATAATGTTCCTGCGGGTATGGTTGCCGATGCTTCCATTGTGAACCGTGTGGCCGATCTTACTATTTTCGTAGTCCGTTCGGGTGTGATGGATCGTCGTCAGTTACCGGAATTGGAGAACATGTACCGTCAGGAACAACTTCGTAATATGTCGGTGATATTGAATGGAGTTCCTTCAGATCATAAGGGTTACGGTTATGGCTATGGTTATGGCTACGGTTATGGATATGGTTATGGTTACGGTAATGATACTCATAAACATACAAAGATGAGCCATGTAAGGAAAATCCTTTCCCGTTTTTGGAAAAGATAAAAAACCTGATATTGATTTCTTGGCTTTTGTTCCTATAAAAGGAAATTGAAAAAAAACTTTATTGTGAAAAGCATAATTTCTAAGATTTTTGACAATCTGTCTGTAAAGAAGAGATTTGTAAATTATCGGGCTGTTTTGTTTACCGATACGGTGTTATCTGTTGCAGGTACATGTATCACTCTGCTTTTTGTTAATAGTTTTATCACTAATATTGAAAAAGACGTTATCATAACCATCTCGGTTTGTTCGGGTATCATCAGTTTCCTTATTTTTCATTTTCTGAGAGTAAGCAGAAATATTATACGTCATGCATCGATAAAGAGTGTTGGTAAAATTGAGACAGCCATCCTGCTGAAAGAATTATCGTTGTTGATTGTTGCTATTCTGACTGGTTCATGGTTACCGGAGAAGTATTTGTATGTATGCTGTTTTATCGATTTGTTGACAACTACAGGGATCTTAGTGGGTGCCCGCGTAGTGCTTATCTTGATCTATGATATTGCTGTGTTGCAGTTTACTTCCAGAAAAGCAAGAGTGTTGGTATATGGTACCGGTGATAAAAGCGTTGCGCTCAAGAAACGGATGTACACGAGTAAGCATTTTCATGTAGTCGGTTTTGTGAATCCTGATAAAAATCTCAAATCCTACTCTTTGTCAGAGTCACCGGTCTATTATTTTGCAGATGAATCCAATTTTGTATGCTTTGTAGAAAAGTACAATATTAACGGCATTATTTTTCCTTCGTATGAAGAGGCTCAGAAGGAACAGGGGCATTTGGTGAAATTCTGTCAGGATAATAATGTGAAAAACTATGTTTCTCCTCCTATTGATGTTTTGGGGGATGGTTTGAAGAGAACTGTCATCAGAGAAATTCGGATAGAGGATTTATTGGGGCGTGATGAGATCGAGATCAACATGCTGGAAATTATTAAAAATTTTACAGGTAAAACCATTTTGGTTACAGGAGCTGCCGGTAGTATTGGCAGTGAATTATGCCACCAGTTGGCTACCTTCGGGATTAAACAATTGATTCTGTTTGATAATGCTGAAACTCCCATGCACGAACTCCGTCTGGAATTAGAACGCTTTTTCCCCGAACTGACATTTGTTCCTTTTATTGGCGATGTCCGCCAGAAAGAACGTCTTCAGATGGCTTTTGAGAGGTTCCGTCCACAAGTCGTATTTCATGCGGCAGCCTACAAACATGTTCCTTTGATGGAAGAGAATCCTTGTGAAGCGGTCCGGGTCAATGTAGTTGGTTCCCGCCTGGTTGCCGACTTCTGTGTACAATATTGCGTTGAGAAGATGGTGATGATTTCCACCGATAAGGCTGTCAATCCAACCAATGTGATGGGAGCTTCCAAACGTCTGGCTGAGATTTATGTACAAAGTTTAGGGCTTGCTATGGAACATGGCCAGGTGAAAGGAAAAACGAAGTTTGTAACTACCCGGTTTGGAAATGTACTTGGCAGTAATGGCAGTGTGATTCCATATTTTAGAAAACAGATACAGGAAGGCGGCCCCGTTACCGTTACCGATCCCAAGATAACCCGTTTCTTTATGACTATTCCCGAGGCTTGCCGTTTGGTAATGGAGGCAGCCACAATGAGTACCGGTAATCAGATATTTGTTTTTGATATGGGTGAACCGGTAAAGATTGTAGACTTGGCAGAGAAAATGATCCGTCTTGCAGGATACATTCCGGGCGAAGATATTAAAATAAAGTTTACCGGTTTGCGTCCCGGTGAGAAGCTTTATGAAGAGGTCTTGAGTAATGAGGAGAATACGGTTCCGACGGATCATTATAAAATACGTATAGCCAAAGTGAGGGAATACAAACGGGATGAGATACTTGCCTCTTATGATAAACTGGCTGAGTTGGCACTCTCGGTGAAGATTGAAGATACGGTGAGATTGATGAAACAGGTGGTACCTGAGTTTAAGTCGAATAATTCTGTGTATGAGAAACTGGATAAAGAGAATGCGGAGATTTGTTTGAATTGATTTGTCATGTCACTGTAATGTGTTTAGATTCTTCTAATAAACGTAAATAGAGTTTTATGATAAAAGTTTTAGTAACAGGTGGTGCCGGATTTATAGGTTCCAATCTTTGTGAGTATTTACTTGCTCATGATTATGAGGTTGTTTGTCTGGATAACTTTGCAACAGGAAAGATAGAGAATCTTTTTCCTTTATTATCTCAATATCCTGATCGTTTCAAGCTGATAGTTGGAGATATTCGTAAATTATCTGATTGTCAAAAAGCCGTTGAGGGAGTTGATTATGTATTACATGAAGCTGCTTTGGGGTCTGTTCCTCGATCTATTAAAGATCCTCTCACAACAAATGAAACTAATATTTCCGGTTTCTTGAATGTGCTAATTGCTGCACGGGACGCAAAAGTAAAACGTTTTATATATGCAGCCAGTTCTTCTACTTATGGCGATAGTAAGTCATTACCTAAGGTTGAAGATGTCATAGGAAAGCCTCTCTCTCCATATGCGATTACTAAATATGTAAACGAACTCTATGCCGATGTTTTTTCCAAGACATATGAGATGGAATGTATTGGCTTGCGCTATTTTAATGTGTTCGGGCGTCGTCAAGATCCTTTTGGGGCATATGCTGCTGTCATTCCTTTGTTCGTGAAAAAACTTATGGCTCATGAAAGTCCGATCATCAATGGTGATGGTGAGTATAGCCGCGACTTCACTTATATTGATAATGTTATTCAGATGAATATGTTGGCCATGACTACTACCAATCCGGATGCTGTCAATCAGGTATACAATACAGCTTTTGGCGAACGTACCACTTTAAATCAACTGGTGGATTATTTAAAAGAATTTCTAAGTGATTTTGATCCGGAAATAGCCAATGTTGAAATATTACATGGTCCCAATCGGATCGGTGACATCCCTCACTCTTTAGCATGTATAGACAAAGCCAAAACTCTTCTGAACTATCATCCTCAATATAGTATGCGCGACGGTCTGAAAGAGGCTGTTAAATGGTATTGGGACAATATCTAAATTAATAAAACACAACATTATATTATTTATGGATAAAACAAGAATTTGCGTAATCGGTCTCGGTTATGTAGGGCTTCCTTTGGCTCGTCTCTTTTCGACTAAGTATCAAACTATTGGTTTCGATATGAATCAGGCACGTGTGGATGCTTTGATGGCAGGACACGATGCTACACTTGAAGTATCTGATGAGTTGTTGCAATCGGCTATTGCCAACGGATTTAAGTGTACTGCTGATATTGAGGATATCCGTGATTGTAATTTTTATGTAGTGGCTGTTCCTACTCCGGTTGACGAAAATCATAATCCAGATCTGACTCCTCTTTATGCTGCTAGCACAACTGTGGGGAAGGTCATTTCCAAGGGAGATATTGTTGTTTATGAATCAACTGTTTATCCGGGTGTAACAGAGGAGGAATGTATTCCAGTGGTAGAAAAAGTGTCCGGATTGAAGTTTAATGTTGACTTCTTTGCAGGTTATTCTCCTGAGCGTATAAATCCGGGTGATAAACTCCATACAGTGGAGAAGATTAAAAAAGTGACTTCTGGTTCTACTCCTGAGATAGGTAAAAAGGTGAATGAAGTCTACGCATCCGTAATTACTGCAGGTACTCATTTGGCACCTACTATGAAAGTTGCTGAAGCAGCTAAAGTAATTGAGAATTCACAACGTGATATCAATATTGCTTTTGTAAATGAACTATCCAAGATTTTTAATAAAATGGGTATTGATACCCAAGATGTATTGGAAGCTGCATCTACAAAGTGGAACTTTCTACCTTTCAAGCCGGGCTTGGTAGGTGGTCATTGTATTGGGGTTGATCCTTACTACTTAGCACAGTGTGCACAACGTTATGGTTACAATCCTGAAATTATTCTTGCCGGAAGAAGAATGAATGACGGTATGGGAGAATATGTGGCGAATGAGGTTATAAAATTGATGTTGAAAAAAGGGATTCAGGTACTCAATTCCCATATTCTGATTCTCGGCTTTACGTTTAAGGAGAATTGTCCGGATGTCCGTAATACAAAAGTGGTGGACATTTTCAAGGCCTTGCTGGAGTACAATGTAAATATCACCGTTTACGACCCTTGGGCGAATCCAGCTATTGCAAAGCATGAATACGATGTTGAAATAATTAATGAATTACCAAAGCATAAATTTGATGCGGTTATTCTTGCTGTTGCTCATAATGATTTTAAAACTTTGGATGTACCTTCCTTAGGAAAAGGCAACAGTGTTATTTACGATGTAAAATGGGCATTGGATTGTAAGGTTGATGGAAGATTATAACAATATTAAGTTGTTGAAAAATTGATAATATTGAAGCGTGTAAAAAAATAAGAGTGCTTATAATATAATCAAAATGTCAGATACTCAAACCAATAACAAACAGATCGCAAAGAATGCTGCTGCATTGTATTTTCGTATGATTATCACAATGTTGGTGGGATTATATACTTCAAGAGTAATTCTTAATGCTTTAGGAGTGGAGGATTTCGGAGTATATAATGTTGTTGGTGGTTTTGTTTCTATGTTTGCCCTAATATCTGGTGCTCTTCAAAACTCGGTAATACGTTTTTTGATGTACGAACACGGGGCAGGAGACAAAGAAAGGCTCAAGGTAGTATTTTCCATGTCCTTTTTTGTTATGTTAGGACTTGGTGTATTGATCGTACTAGCAACAGAGACTGTTGGTTTGTGGTACTTGTACAATAAAATGGTAATACCCGCAGATCGATTAACTGCTGCTTTTTGGTGCTTTCAGTTCTCCGTATGTAGTTTCATTTTATCGGTAATTAGCACACCATATTCTTCTTCGATTATTGCCAATGAAAAAATGGGTGTATATGCATACATCTCAATTTTAGATGCTGGATTTAAGTTGTTGATTTGTTATGCAGTGATGGTTTCTCCAATTGATAGGTTAATTACATATGCAATGCTTCTGTTCTTTGTAAGTGCAATTAACCAAATTATATATTTGATATATTGTAAACGAAAATTTCAAGAATGCACACTACACTTTATCTTTAATCGGACATTGTTTAAGCAAATGTTTGGTTTTGCTGGATGGAATTTTATTGGTTCTTCTGCAATTGTCCTAAGAAGTCAAGGGGCTAATCTTCTATTAAATGCGTTTGGAGGTCCAATCGTAAATGCTGCCAATGGTATTGCTAATTCAATATGTAATATTGTTTCATCATTCGTTACGAATTTCACTCAAGCGTTTAATCCACAAATTACTAAACGTTATGCTGCAGCTGAATATGAATCGTTAATGAAATTACTTGTTACATGTTCAAAGTATTCTTATTTTTTGATGTATGTATTGGCACTACCATTATTTTTTAACGCACACTACATCTTAAAACTATGGCTGGGGATTGTTCCTGATTATACTGTTGTCTTTGTACGTTGGATTTTGGTATTTCTTTTAGCAGAATCGCTTTCTCGACCGATTGTTACAGCAAAAACCGCAAATGGTAATATTAGAAACTATCAAATTATAGTAGGATTAACGATACTTTTAGTTATACCGATTGCATATTTAGGGTTGAAAATAGGCCTACCTGTTACTTTTGTTGCTTTTGCAAATGCATTAGTTTCAATAATTGTACTATTTATACGTATTTACTTGTTGAAGGGTAACTTTCCTTTCTGGTCTAGTCGTACCTTTATTAAGCGAGTAATATGTAATGTATTGCTTGTAACTCTTATTTCATGCGTTTTACCTAGTATCTCATATCATATTTTGCCAGATGGTTTAATGAATTTTTTAGTGACATCTATTGTTTCGTTTGTTTCATCTTGTATTACAGTATTGTGTCTTGGATGTTCCATTAGTGAAAGAAAATTGATATTTGGTAAAATTAAGCATGTTTTACACATTAAAGATTGACTGATAAAGAGCAGTAATAGTATGATTGTTAAAGAATGTAGTAATGTCGAAAAATTCAATTACTGTTATGGCTGTGGTGTATGCACAAAGGTATGTTCACACCGACTAATTTCCATGAAATTAGTCGATGGATTTTATAAACCAGTTGTCAAAAATCCATCGAAGTGTACGGAATGTGGCTTATGTCTTAAGAGTTGTGCATTCAATTATAATGATGTGATGCAATCTGCACATAATATAGAGGCCTATGCTGCATGGAGTAATGACTATGAGGTGAGAAAGATTTGTTCTTCTGGTGGTATTGGTTTTGAAATTGCTAGTTATTTGTTGTCTAAAGGGTATAAGGTAATTGCCGTTCGGTATAATGTATCCAACAACAGGGCAGAGCACTACATTGCCGAAACCGTAGATCAGCTTTATGATAGTATTGGTTCCAAGTATATACAAAGTAATACTGAAGGAGCATTAAAGTTGATTAATGAGTATGACAAATATCTATTTATAGGTACGCCTTGTCAAGTGGATTCTATGAAAAGATATGTTCATAGCCGAAAACTTACGGAAAACTTTGTTTTTGTTGATTTCTTTTGTCATGGTGTTCCCTCTATGGACTTTTGGGATAAGTATGTCAACAATGTGAAAAGTAACTTGTACGGACCTATCAAACACATTTTTTGGCGTAACAAAGCAGAAGGATGGCATAAACCGTTTAATATTTGTATTGATATTGATTCTCCTGCAAACAAATCTTTAAGTATAAGAGCCTTTTACAACAGGGGCTTAAATGGACGAGATTATCTGTCAAAGAATACAAATGGAGATGTTTTTTATCATTTCTTCTTCAAACATCATTGTTTAGCACCACAGTGTACGACTGATTGTAAATATAAGTATGATTCATGTGCTGCAGATATACGAATTGGTGATTTATGGGGAAATACCTATAAGAATAATGAAGAAGGTGTTAGTGGAGTTGTTGCTTTTACATCGAAAGGTTCAGAAATCATCAAACAGTTAGATTGCATAACTACTAAACCATGCGGAATTGAAGTCGTGGCCGAATCGCAACTTAAAGAATGTGCAAAAGCATCTAAAGAATCAAAGGCGGTGTTCTCATTATTGAAACATAATGCGCCATACGGATTTATTGTTGGTTATGTAAATACCTGTGAGTTGATGTATCGAATTATTAGTAAGATAAAGAGAATGATCAAAATATGAAAATAGGTGTTATCACATGTCACGCCGTCTTTAATTATGGGGCAGCTCTTCAAGCATTTGCGCTTAGTACATATTTACAGGAATGTGGACATAGCGTGGAGACGATTAACTATATCCCTGAGTATTTTAACCACAGATACAATTTCTGGTATCGTAATCCCAAATCTCGTTTCTACAAGATTTTCAAGTTAAGTAAGGTTTTATTTCTTCCATTTGCACTATATAACTATTATATCAAACAATTATACAAACGCGTTAAACCGTTCCGGGAGTTTGAACATCAGTATCTGAAACTCTCAAAACTATATACTGATTGTGTTGCAATTGTAAATGATTATCCGGGATACGATTGTGTAATTGCCGGTAGTGACCAGATCTGGAATTCTTTTCTTAGTAATGGAAAAGATCCTGCGTTCTATCTGGAATTCGCTCCCAAAGGTGTGAGAAGGGTTGCATATGCAGCGAGTTTTGGTTCTACGCAGATAAATCAGGAGTTCTTAAAAGAAGTGTCTTCGTGGTTGAAAAAGATTGACTACTTATCTGTTCGTGAATCATCGGGAGTGGGCTTGCTAAATCAATGTGGTGTTGATGGCGTTCAGGTTATGGATCCTGTATTTCTACTAACTTCTCAGGAATGGATCCAAAAACTACCGATTAGAAAATTTGAGGAAGATTATATCATTGTCTATGATTTGTCTGAGAATAATACTGATATAGCAGATTATGCAAAATGGTTGTCAGGAGAAACTGGTTATAAGATTATCTCTGTGAATGATAGAAAACAACGTCAATATGCTGACAAAAATATCAATGATGCAGGTCCTGTTGAATTCTTGTCATACTTGGCTCATGCAGACTATGTGGTAACTACATCATTCCATGCAAGTGCTCTTTCTTTGATATTTGAAAAAGAGTTGTATACTTTCTCCAATAAGGGGGCCAATAATTCCAACCGAATGGCAGAACTACTTGCATTGGTAGGAGTTGATTCAAGGTTCAATCCAGAGCAGAAGTTGTATCCTAAAATAGATTATTCGAAAGTCAATATGATTAAACGTGCCAAGATTGTAGAATCTAAGAAATATCTAAATAATAGTATTGATGGATAAAGTAACTAAAAATAAGGTCTTGGTGTATCTTCCAATGATTTATCCTGCACGTGTAGGTGGTGTAGAGGTTTACAATTACCACTTGGCAAATAATATCCAAAATTTTGATGTTGCAAGACAGTATGTTTTTTGTACTTCAAAAGAAAGTGTAAAAGGACATGACAATTCTTTTCTGGTATTTAGTGACAAACTATTTGTACTCAGAAGATTTGGTTTAGGCGGTATTTCTTACTTTTTGAATATGTTGCTCAGTTCTCGAATAAGATTAAGGAAAGTCAGGTCTATTTATGCAAGTTATGTTAGTAGTACGAGCACTGCAGATATTGTTCTCCTGTTACTACTTCATTATATATTCTCAATCCGCATAGTGCTTCACATACATGGAGGAGGAATGAAGCCATGGAAACCATTCTGGTTGCATAAGTTATTGTTTGAAAAAGCTTCCGCTATCCTTGGAGTATCTGAAAAGATATGCGAAGAGTATCAAAGGAGGTCGGGCAAGGCTGTAACCCTTTCTTTGCCTATTGTTCCCTTTAAAAAGTCGAACAAGACGAAAGACGTCCTTAAAAGAGAACTCGGACTTGACCAATTTCAGACGGTCATACTATACGTGGGTTCCATAAAGGAACTGAAGTCGCCAAGGACTTTACTGGATGCATTCTTCTCTTTGCCTGAGAGTTGGGTTAAGGTACATAATACAGCCTTGGTATTTTGTGGTGATGGTCCTATGCGAGCGCAAATGGAGGAGGATGCCAAGAAACATAAGTATAAAGATCGTATTTTATTTATGGGTAATATTGGTAATGAGGATGTAAATAAATATTATGCTGTGGCTGATAAGTATGTGATTTGTTCATGGTTTGAGGGAACACCTATTTCTTTATTGCAAGCGTATGACAACAATGTGTTGTCGTATGGAACAAATGTAAATGGAATAAATAAGGTAATTAAAGATAAGGAAACAGGGTTTTTGTTTGAAAAAGACGATTCTGTTACACTCGCCAGATTGTTGCAAGAAGATAATTCTGTGGAAGATACTTGCAAGATTGTAACGAATGCAAAGCACTTTTATGAATCAAAATTCAGTTATAAATCTGCGATTTCTGGCATAGTCAGTGTATTGTAATGGAAAAGATAATCAATGTTCAGCAACTGTCTATTACAGGTATGTTTGTTGTATGCCTTCTGATCTTAGCTCAAGTATTTGGAGTACCAGTTGCCGGTTTGGCAATTGGTGGTTTACTTTGTGCTCAGTATGTAGCCAAGAGAGATGTCGATGGTTTTATTTTTTTGTGGCTGGTTATATTTCCTGCTGGTTTTTTCTCATATTATGTAGATGTAATTTCATTAAAAGAAGTATTTGCTATAGGTGTAATATTGCTATACTTGAATAACAAAAGTCTCTTCTCCCCTCGGAATGGCGGTCAACGAAAAATGGTACATTATGTAGGTTATTTGTGTGTTTTTCTCTTTCTATTCACTGTAGGTCATTCTATTCGTTGTGTGTTATTGCATTTTCGGGGGTATGAGACTCGATCTATAGGCAATGCGGTTTCAATTTTCTTTAAGGGTTTTGTTTATTACTATAGCATATATCTTGTGTGTATTCGCATGCTTGTGGGTTCTCCAATAGAGAAAAGAGCGTTCTTCTATGCAATACTCGGAAGCTGTCTCATACAGTCAATAGGGCTATTTTTCCCTTCATTCTTTTTCAATATAAATACTGCTTGCTATGAATTGGAGGATATGAGTACAATTACAGCCAATTCCAGAATGACTCCATTGTGGTCGCTGACTGGAGGTGCAAATACTTTTGCTGCGTATATGGCGATGGTGTTTGCCTTTATTGTGATGTCAGAAGTAAAGATTAAGTTTAGTCTGTTCTTTGCTTTTTTGTTATTAGGATCTACTTTAGCCACATTGTCACGTTCTGGGTTTGGTGCAATTGGTATAGTTCTTTTCTTTTATGTTCTTAGTTCATTTAGCGGTAGGTCAAGTGCCAAAAATATTTTCTATATTCTAATTGCGTTTGGTTTGTTGTATTTCGCTTTTACAGAACGAATAGATATGCTCTTTGAACGATTCTCCGAGATTTCCAATGAAATAAACAGAGATAGCGATATGATAGGTAGAGCTGCAATCTTGTATGAATACATCGACTATATGAATAAGAATACTATGTACTATTTAACAGGTGCCATGAAAGAACTTGGTTTTACATTTGTACCTCACAACATGTTTTTTACCTCTATATATTACAATGGGGTTTTTCCGTTGGTTCTGCTGTTAATATCTATTATCGGATTTTTCAGAATATTGAAATATGAACATAAATATTTGATTTTGGCAATACTAAGTTCTTTCGTGTTTACTGAGTATTTCCATAGTGAAATAGGTGAAGCTTTTGCGTTGCTTTTCCTAGTTTGTATTTATAAAGATTATCATACTCAAAATATTTAGTCATGGGAAAATTGATTCAGAATATGCTTGAGAAGAAGTTTTGGCTTCAGCATAAGGAGTTGTCAGAATCTAAGGTTATGGCATATTATGATTTTCTTTTGGAGTCACAGTTTTATAGTCGTGAGAAGTTAGTGGAACTGCAACTGGATTATTTCTCTAAATTATGGTCATTTAGCATAAAGCATATCCCTTTTTATAAGGATATGGCAAAACGATTAAATCTAAGCGCCAACTCCATCCAGACATTCGATGACTTGAAAAAGATTTCAATCCTTACAAAAGATATTGTTCGTACTAACTTTGATGCCTTACAATCCGATGTGGACAGAAAACGTTTCATTTATAATTCGACCAGTGGAACTTCAGGAAATAACTTTTTTTTCTATTCAGACAGACAGGCAGATAACTGGCAATGTGCATTGAATTTTCGACGTTATGGCATTATGGGCTGCTCGCCATTTGATACAGAATGCTGTATATGGGGAGCTGCTTTTGACCTTCCAAAGTACAACTTCAAGCAACAACTTAAGAGATTTTTTCAGCTTGAGAATCAAATTGCGATCAACGGTTATCATCTTTCTGATTCGGATATTCTCGACATATATAGAAGAATTAATGGTCGTAATGTTATTATGAAGTCTTATCCTTCAATACTTGAGAAAGTTGCAACTGTGCTGGAACAGAATAGTCTTAGTATTGATGTAAAGGCAATTCATATTGCAGGAGAGAAGCTGTATCCTTATCAGACCGAAATTATCAAGCGTGTCTTCGGAAAAGTTCCATTCGATTTCTATGGAGCAAGAGATTGCCCAAATATGGGCGAGGATTGTAGCGAGCACATGGGGTTGCACGTTTATATGGAGAATGTGATTTTCGAAGTGATTGACGAGAATGAAAATCCGATAGAAGAAGGCGAAGGCGACATTGTTATTACAGGATTGCATAATTACGTAATGCCTCTGATAAGATATAAAATTGGCGATAGAGCGAAAGTATCCAAGGGCAAAATATGCAAGTGTGGACGTAATCTCCAGGTCGTTGATGAGATTCTTGGCCGGAGCTTTGATATTATCAGATTCCCAAACGGTAACAGTGTTGAGGGAACGTTCTGGACCTTGCTCATGCGCTCTAAGCCAGGAATAAGGGAGTTCCAGATTATTCAGGAGGAGGAGGACTATATTCGCATCATATACAAGAAGGACGGTTCTGTTGATAGTATCCCAATTGATTACTTCAAATCAACACTCAACCAATATGCTGGTGACTCTTGTAGGTTTGACTTTGAAGAGATTTCTGAAATCAAACCCACATCAGCGGGAAAAATGAAGTTTGTAATCTCTAAAGTAAAAAAATGATAGTATGAAAGTATTGATGTTTCATTCTTTTGGTAATTCAGAGTCCGGATGGCTTCAGAACTGGTTGTCAACTTCAAGAGTACATTTTGAATATTTCTGCCGTTATATAGCGGACAACCATATACCTACTTTGTTTCTGGATGAGTGGTATGATTTACAGAATAACCCAGAAAGAAGTAAAGGTAACGAAATTGTGATGACCTTTGACGATGGTTACTTAGACAATCTTACCGTGGCTTACCCTATTCTTAAAAAGTATGGTTTGAAGGCAACCATATTTGTTAACCCTGAGTTTGTCTCTCTTACTTCTGGTATCAGAATTAAACGTGACTATCCAGATCTTTCGGCTAAGGATAAGGACGAGTTGGGCTTTTTGAACTGGGATGAGATCAAATTCCTTGACTCTACAGAATATATAGATATCCAATCCCATAGTATGACTCATAGCTTTTATTTTTGTGAGAATGTGGTGAATGATATTTATGAGGGAAAAAGAGAACAGTACTGGATGTCATGGATTGCACAACCAGAGAAAAAGACCTTTTGGATGGTAGAAGACCAACGTGACTTTGTTCCGTATGGTACTCCTATGTTCAAAGAATATCGTGCTCTTGGCCTTAGAAGGTATTTCCCGGATCCAGTCCTAAATGAAAAGGTGGTAGAACTATATAATAAAGCTCACCTCAATCGAGATGAACTCATTCAAAGAGCTAACGAGCTTTTAAAGAAGTACCCAGGATGTTTTGAAAGTGACGAGGAGATGGAAGAGAGGTTTCGTTATGAGTTATGTGAAAGTAAGCGCATACTCGAGGGTAAATTGAATAAGAAGGTTGATTTCCTCTGTTGGCCTGGTGGTGGATATAATGATGTGTCGCTACGTATAGCGGAGGAAACAGGCTATTTAGCATCCACAATAGCAAGTAGAGAACGTCATCGCTTATTGGATAATACTAAAACATATAAGCGTATTCAGCGCTTTGGAATGGGGAGTGTTGCATTCAATTATAAGGGAACACCATACATTAGCAAGGATAAAAAGTTCTTGGTAAATAGCTATAAGTATGTTAATGGCTGTTTAACGCGAAAAATAGCTTTCTATTATCACAGAATATTTTCGAAAGTGTATGAAATGTTTTTTAAATAATAGAGGAATGAAAATCTTTTTTTATTCTATTTATACAGATACAATTCTGAATGATCGTAAACCTCCAGTAGCTACTGGAGGTGCTGATGTTCAGATGGCAATGTGGGTACGAGCTTTCGCAAAGAACTGTAAGGTATATACCTTCTCATATTATCGAAATAGAATTGTATCACCAAAGGAGTGGGGAATACATTTTTGCTTTTTCCCACTTCTCAGGAAGGTGATGGTTCTGCTGAACTGGTTTAAACCATTGTCTCTTTTATTCTCGAATCCTGATATAGTGGTTCTTCGTGGAATACCTTCAGAACTTAAGTTCTTGGAATGGATGAGAAAAAGGCTCAATATCAAACTACTTTTTATGATAGCGAGTGATATGGATGTGAATCCAGAAACTTTTGGATGGGATAAGCGATTTCCTGAGTTGATAAAGAAGGCTGAGTTTGTTATTGCCCAGAACAATTACCAGTATGATATGGCAACGAGCAAATTGGGCGTTAAAAACATCGCTCTAATATCAAATATATGGAATCGTGAGATGTTTGGTAACTTGTCTCAAGAGAAGAAGTACGATTATATCTGGGTAGGAAATTTTAGGGAAATTAAGAGACCAGAGTGGGTTGTTGAAATTGCCAAGGCGAATCCTGACAAAAAGTTTGTTGTAGTTGGAGCATCATTAGGCAATTATGTGGAGTTGTGCAGAACATTCAAACGATTGGCTAATGTAGATTATCTTGGTTCGAAGACATTGTTTGATACTACAAAACTTGTAGCACAGTCACGTTGTCTTTTGTGTACTTCTGTGAAGGAGGGATTTCCGAATACTTTCCTTCAAGCATTGAGTTGCAATGTTCCTTTGATTTCTACGGTAAATCCTAATGGTATTATTGATAAATACAGGTTAGGTTTTGTAGCAGAAACGATCGAGGATTTTAATGATCTGATTCGAAAAGACGTAATAGAAGGTGTTGAGCAAGAAAACATTGTTACATACTTCGAACTGAATCACTCTGTTGGCAGAGGCGTTCAAATAATAAATAAACTAATAGCAAATGAGTCTTAAGCAAACGATAACCCATAACCTCTTGAATGTCCCTGGATGGTATACTAAGCGCAAATTAGTCGTTATTGAATCGGATGATTGGGGGGCTATACGTATGCCATCTAAGGACGTTTATAATCAGTTTTTAAAGGAAGGAATTAGGGTAGATAATGATCCTTATTGTCGATATGATAGTTTAGCGAATAAGGAAGATCTGGAAGCATTGTTTGATGTATTGACTTTTGTTAAGGATAAAAATGGTAATTATGCTGTATTTACAGCTGATGCAGTAGTAGCTAATCCTGATTTCAGAAAGATACGGGAAACTGATTTTTGTGAGTATTTTTATGAACCAATTACTGTGACTATGGCAAATAGTCCTGCTCATGAGCATGTCTTTGATTTATGGAAAGAAGGGATTAAAGAAGGTATTTTTCATCCACAGTTTCACGGGAGAGAACATTTGAATGTAGAGAAGTGGCTTGCAGTACTTCGAGAAGGAAGAGAACTTGTAACTAAAAGAGCATTTGAATTAGGTACTTTTGGGTTGACATCTAAAGTGGATCAGAGTATACAAGGTAATTATATGGGAGCATTTGATTCTGCAGAAAAGGATGATATTAGGCGATATGATAATATAATTAAAGAAGGTTTGGACTTATTTGAGAATTTATTTGGATACCGTTCGGAATCTTTTATTGCTACTACATATACATGGAGTCCTCTTATTGAATCAAGTTTGAACTCAAATGGGGTTAGATATATTCAAGGATTAGTATCACAACGTATTCCTCTTGATTCGGGCACAAAATTTTATTTTAAGAAAAATAATTATCAAGGAAAAAGGAATAACTTGGGGCAGATATATTTAATGCGGAATTGTTTTTTTGAGCCTTCTCATTTTAGGGATAAGTTTGATGTGGTAGATGAGTGCTTATCACGAATTAATATTGCTTTTAGGTGGGGAAAAGCAGCAGTAATAAGTTCACATAGATTGAATTTTATTGGAAATATAGATATTCAAAATAGAGATAGAAATTTGATTCTATTTCAAAAGCTATTGAATGAGATTGTGAAAAAATGGCCTGATGTTGAATTTATATCTTCTGATGAGTTGGGGAAAAATATAGTGAGTAAATATGATAAAGAATAAAGTTGATTATAAGTATTACCTTGCCGAGGATTTAAAACGTTATCATTTAAGGTTTATAGACCGTTTTATATTCAGTGAGAATTATCAGACGTTGAAGTATCTGAGAGTTTTACGTCGTTTGGAGTACTTAACTAATATAAAGAAAAATATTTTTCAGAAGATAGAATATTATTATACTTTTTGGTATTATAGACGTTTATGTTTTAGAACAAAAATGAGGATCGGTATAAATACGTGCGGACCGGGTTTGTATATACCTCATATTGGCTTTCTTATAGTTGTAGCAAGGTCACGAGTAGGGAAGAATTGCATAATAACTCCAGGGGTAGTAATAGGAACGAAACACACTTTTGATAACGTACCAACCATTGGGGATAATGTAGAGATTGCTTTAGGAGCAAAGATTATAGGTAAAGTTTCTATTGGGAATAACGTGATTATAGCTCCGAATTCGGTAGTGGTGAAAGATATACCAGATAATTGTGTCGTTTCTGGAATTCCTGCAAAAATTATTAAGAGAAATGGTGTGAAAGTAAACTCCAATTGATATAATGATAAAGAAAAAAATACTTCTTGTTATTCCTTATAATCGTGGAACAATTGGTTTATGCTCTTTAAATTTGTATAAATCTTTATTAAAAAGTGCTACTACGGAGGTAAAATGTGTCATGATTCATAAGTTTGAGAATGGTTATGATGAATTGGAACATTGTGAATATTGCATAAAAGGAGGAAATCATGGCTTGAGACGTTTTATTATGCCTTTTATAGAAAGGAAGTGGTTGAGAAAAATAAAGAAGGAGTTTTCTCCAGATGTAACAATATCTACTTTATTTAGTTGCTCAACTGTAAATGTCCTTGCAGGGGGAAAGGAAACTAAAATTGGTATTTTCCATTCTCCGCATACACAAGTGAAAGAAAAAGGAAAAATCGAATATTTGATAACATTATTTATTTACCATTATATATATCCGCATTTAGATTATCTGTATTGTGTGAGTAATGAAGTACGAAATTCGATAGTTAATTCTTTTTCTTCTATTAATCTACAGCAAGTAAAGGTTGTTTACAACATTCATGACAAAGAAAATATTGTAAATAAATCTTTAGAGAAACTATCTGAGATGGAACAGGAGGTATTCAAATATCCTGTTATATTATATTGTGGTCGATTAGATAAAAATAAAGCACCTGACAGAATATTGCAGGCTTTTATAAGGCAAAAAGAGTTATTTCCTTATATGCAGTTAGTATATATAGGGCAGGATGTAGATCATCTTTGGAGTAGTTTACATGAGGAAGCCATCAATGCTGGTATTGGAGAGCGGGTTCATTATTGGGGAAGACAAAATAATCCATATAAATATATGAGGCATGCAAAAGTATTGGTTTCATGCTCGTATAGTGAAGGACTTCCTGGAGTTATAATTGAGTCTATGTTATTGAATACTCCTGTAATTACGACAAATTCTTCTGAAGGTGTTTGGGAGATTCTTAGTTGTGAAGGAGACTATTCTTCTGATTTAAATGGAATATATATTGCAGGAAAAGGAATAATTACATCAAATAATTCTTTTAAATTGATTGAAGAATATGATACAGATATAAAAAATTTGTCTGAAGCATTGAGGGTGATACTGAACGAATCTTTTAAAAAAGTTCCATTCCTTTTTGAAAAAAATATTCTTCCAGAATATGTTGTGAGTAAATATATATAATATTTTTTGATGTTTACAAATATATCTTTTGTGAAAGGTTGTTATGGGTGTGGTGTCTGTGCTATCTCATGCCCTAAACAAATTATCGCTATCCGATTAAATGAGAACGGATTTTATGAACCTCATATAAGCGAATTGGACAAATGTATAAATTGTTCTCAATGTTTGGCTGTTTGTGCATATCTTAATGATGAAATAACATTATCTTCAAATGAAATAGAGGCTTATGCCGGATGGAGTAAAGATGAAGCTGTATTGAACAGGTGTTCTACAGGAGGTATTGCTTATGAAATAGGTAGAATATTATTGGCAGGTGGCTATAAGGCATGTGGTGTAAAATATAATGTTGATTTGGATAGAGCGGAACATTTTATGGCTGAAAATATAGAGGAGTTTTCAGCAAGTGTTGGCTCTAAATATATACCTAGCTATACATTGGATGCATTTTCTGTGATTAACCGTGATGATAATTATTTTGTAACAGGTACTCCTTGTCAAATAGATTCTATACGCAAATATATACGAAGAAGAAAGATAGAGGAGCATTTTGTTTTAATGGATTTTTTCTGTCATGGTGTTCCATCTATGTTATTATGGAAAAAATATCTGGATTTTGTAAAGAACTCGGTAGATATAATTAAAGATGTTTCTTGGAGAAATAAGAATGATGGTTGGCACGACTCATGGGCTATGGGAATTAATCTGTATGATGGAAATGAAAATAATGGAATCAGACAATTTACTTATTTTTCTAAATTGACAGATGGAGATCTTTTTTATAAATTTTTTTTAGGAAACAGTTGTTTGGGGAAAGCTTGTTATAGTAAATGTAAGTATAAAGCTCTTTCGTCATCCGCAGATATTCGTATAGGAGATTTGTGGGGAAACGTGTATAAGAAGAATGACAAAGGGGTTAACGGTATTCTTGTTTTTACGGATAAAGGGAGAAGAGTTATTACTAAACTTCAAGAAACCTGTGTTTTAAAAAAGGAAGTAGTTTCGGTTGTGCTGGAAGGGCAAATGAGGAAAAAAGTTAGTCGTCCTTTTATTTATCCATATGTGCTTAAGGCTCTAAAGAGTGACAAGGAACTTCATGAGATTTATTCTTATTATTTGAAACCATATAAAGTATTAATGATTCCTAAAAGAGTTTTTAATAAGATTAAACGGATGATTGCTAAATGAAAAGAATTAAAACTATAACATCTCATGATGTATATAATTACGGTGCTTCTTTACAAGCATATGCTTTGATGAAATATTTACAAGAAAGAGGCTGTGAGGTACAGGTAATTGATTATAAACCCAGCTATGCTAATGCTCGATATAATTTTTGGTATATGGATGCGAAGTATAAATGGGGGAATTTCTTTATTCTAAAGTTTTTAGTCTGTTTATTATTAGCTCCTAAAAGATTCTATACATATGAAAGAAAAAAAGCATTTGATTCATTTACTTTGAAATATTTATGTCTTACAAAAAAGAAATATTTTTCTTATGATGCTTTGAAAGAAGATGCAGAGTTATGTGCTGATGTTTTCATAGTAGGAAGTGATCAAGTTTGGAATTCTAATCATGCGAATGGTAAAGATCCTGCAAATTATTTAGGATTTGTACGGGGGAAGGCTAAAAAGATGTCGTATGCTGCCAGTTTTGGTATGGATCATATTGAAAAAGGATATGAACTGTTTGTGAAACAAATGCTTGAAAATTTTGAGTTGATTACTGTAAGAGAAAAACATGGAGTCGAAATTCTTTCTAGACTTGGTATCGTATCCAAGCAAGTAGTAGATCCTGTTTTTTTGTTAGATAAAGAAAAGTGGAATTCAATAGCTGAATCGAAAACATTGGATGAGGATTATATCTTAGTTTATGATTTTGGGAATAATCCTTTAATAAAAGTTTTTGCTCAAGAGTATGCCCGAAAGCACAAAGTGAAAATATATTCGATTAATGATTTTATTCCACATCGATATGCGGATAAGAATATAAATAATGCAGGTCCGGAAGCTTTTTTGAATTGGATAAGAAATGCAAAGTGTTTTATTTCCAATTCTTTTCATGGAACTGCGTTTTCAATTATTTATGAAATACCCTTTTGGGTATTTAAACGTAAAGATTGTGTTAATTCAAGAATGGATTCTTTGTTGGATATGGTAGGCTTGGAGAACAGAGTCATTGAAGATGATACTTCTTTTGAACGAATGGATGAGGATATAGATTATCAATCAGTGAAAAGAAATCTTGAAAGGAATATTACTTTTTCAAAGGAAATTTTGTTACGATCTATATCTTGAATATGCGAAAAATATTGCAACTAAATACTACCGTGAATACTGGTAGTACCGGACGTATTGCAGAAGAAATCGGTAGAACTGCCATTAGTAATGGGATGGAGAGTTATATTGCTTACGGCAGGATAGCTAGAGATAGTCAATCTACTCTTATCCGTATAGGAGATGGTTGGGATGTGAAATGTCATGTTTTGGCTACTCGATTATGGGACAGACATGGTTTTTCTTCGACTTGTGCAACCAAAAAGTTTATTGCTGAACTGGAAAGAATAAGTCCGGATATTGTTCATTTTCATAATTTGCACGGTTATTATTTGAATGTAGAAATATTATTTCGTTATTTATCTCAGACAAAAATACCGGTAGTCTGGACATTACATGATTGCTGGCCAATGACCGGACATTGTTCCTATTTTGATTATGTGAACTGTAATAAGTGGGAAATGGAATGCCATAAGTGTCCAAATTTGAAAGGGTATCCTACTACCATGTTCGTAGACAGGTCGAAAGATAATTTTGCTAGGAAAAAGCAAACTTTTACATCTGTTGATAATATAACTTTTGTGACCCCGTCCCATTGGTTAAAGAATATTGTTAAGCGTTCTTTTTTGAGTGTGTATCCGGTGAGGGTGATTCATAATGGAGTGGATTTAGCCATTTTTAACCCTGTAGCTTCTGAAAATATAAAAATAAAGTATGGCTTAAATGTCAATAATAAAATCATTTTAGGAGTAGCCAGTACAT
This sequence comes from Bacteroides sp. HPS0048, assembly GCF_964240755.1. Classification (NCBI taxonomy): domain Bacteria; kingdom Pseudomonadati; phylum Bacteroidota; class Bacteroidia; order Bacteroidales; family Bacteroidaceae; genus Bacteroides; species Bacteroides sp. HPS0048. The sequence goes on from NZ_CAXSVC010000012.1 coordinate 83,188, forward strand.
GGGATCGTAGAAAAGGGCTTACTGATTTCATTCAACTAAGCCAATTGTTGGCAAAAAACGAACAGATTGTATTGGTAGGATTAAGTTCAGGACAAATTCGAAGCTTGCCAAAAGGAATAATAGGGATTAATCGAACAGAAAATGTGAATGAGTTAGCTGCACTATATTCAATGGCAGATGTTTTTGTTAATCCTACTTGGGTAGATAATTTCCCTACAACTAATATAGAGGCTTTGGCCTGTGGGACTCCTGTGGTTACATATCAAACCGGGGGAAGTCCGGAAGCTATCTCGCAAGATACAGGACGAGTGGTTGAAAAAGGGAATATTTCAGCTTTATATCAAGCAATATCAGAGATTTTAAGCAGGGATAGCGTATGTTATCAGACTTGTTGCAGGCAACGTGCCGAAATTCTTTTTAATAAAGAAGAACGTTATCAGGATTATATAGAACTGTACAAATCTTTATTATAATTATGTATAGAAATACATGGAAATCTTTATTGTCGGTACATGCCAGTAATATACCGGGATGGCGTACAAATAGAAAAATTGTCGTCATTGAATCTGACGACTGGGGTAGCATCCGGATGTCTTCTTTAGAAGCTTTTAAAAAATTATTAAAGGCAGGAATGAGAGAGGACCGCAATCATTATAATTTATATGATTCACTGGAAAGTAATCGTGACTTGGAGTGTTTGTTTGAAACGTTATCTAATTTTAAAGATAAGAATGGGAAGGCACCGGTAATGACAGGAGTAAACGTTGTTGCCAATCCGGTATTTGAACGAATTAAAGAAACGGGATATACGGAATATTTTTATGAACCTTATACGGAAACTTTAAAACGGTATCCAGCCCATGACAGGGTATACGAATTATGGAAAGAAGGTATTGAAAAACGATTGTTTGTACCTATTTTTCATGGGCGTGAACACTTGAATGTACAGCGTTGGCTACGTGCTTTAAGAAGTGGGCATCGTTCTACCTTACTTGCTTTTGAAAATGGAGTTACAGGAATCTATAATGGAATTAATGAAGAACCAATACCTAAATTTCAAGCGGCATTCGATTTGGATACGATAGATGATCTTCCTTATATGGAGGAGGTTTTAAATACAGGATTGGATCTATTTGAGAGACTATATGGTTATCGTTCGAAGTATTTTGTTCCTACTAATGGACCTTTTAATAATTCATTGGAAAGAGTTCTGTTTGATAACGGGGTAAGATATATTAATTCAGGAAAAATTCAGATGGAACCTTTAGGTAATGGGCAATTTAAAAAGAATATACGTTTTTTGGGGCAGAAGAATAGGTTAGGGCAGATTTATTTGACACGTAATTGTTTTTTTGAGCCTTCCAGTATGGAGAGTCCAGCTAATACGGATTGGGTAGGAAATTGCTTGAAAGAGATGGAAGTCGCATTTTTATGGCATAAACCTGCTACTATCAGTTCTCATCGTGTGAATTATATAGGCTTTTTACATCCGGAAAACAGAGAAAAATCGTTAAAGAAGTTAGAAGAATTATTGGTCAGAATGCTCAAAAGATGGCCGGATATAGAGTTTATGACATCAAGTGAATTGGGAGATTTAATAGCTTCGGGGCAGAAATGAAAAAAATGGTTCTAATCAATCAGAGTACAGGATATTTAATGATTGATATTGTTAATGCTTATGCAGATAGATATGATAGTGTTTCTTTAATAGCAGGCAGTATTAAGATGACAGAACGTTCTCTGAAGGATATAGTAAAAGTCGATAAAATAATAGCATATAACAGAGAATCCTTTTTAAAAAGACTTTTCACATGGTGTTGGGGAACCATACAGATTTTTTTTAAACTCTTATTTAAATATAGAGGATATGAAATAGTATATGTTACTAATCCACCTATGTGTTATTTGTTACCCTTACTGCTTCGTCGCCCTTTTTCGGTGATTGTGTATGACATATATCCAGATGCATTACGGAATATAGGAGTAAAAGAAAATAATTGGTTATACAAACAGTGGGCTGGATGGAACCGAATTATATTCTCCAGAGCTTTGAAAGTGGTCACATTAAGTGAGGGTATGGGAAAAGTTTTAGAGAAATATGTTAATAAAGATCAGATTCGGGTGATTCCCAATTGGGCTGCATCTGTGAAATTTCGTCCTATTAAGAAAAGTGATAATCGATTTATACAGAGACATTCTTTGGATGGGAAGTTTATCGTTTTATACTCTGGAAATATCGGATACACGCATAATGTAGAGTGTTTGATAGAAGTTGCACGTTTACTTAAAAACGAAGTTGATATTCGATTTTTAATAATTGGGGAAGGGAAAAAGAAAGAAACTTTGATTAAGATGACCAAAGAGTATGGATTGTCTTCATGTTGTTTCTTTACATGGCAGGATAGAGATACTTTACCTTATTCATTGGCTGCTGCCGATGTAGGAGTAGTAACCTTGAATGATGAAACAGCACAAGTGAGTGTACCTAGTAAAACGTACAATTTATTAGCTGTAGGAGCACCGTTATTGTGTATTGCTCCCAAATGTTCGGAGTTGGCATATTTAGTATCTCATTATGACAATGGCACTTGTTTTGATAAGAGTGAAGTCCGCTTAATGGCTGATTATATTTTAACCTTAAAAAATAATATGGAACTACAAAAGCGTTTGAGTGACAATTCATGTAATGCAGCGAAAGATTTTACATACCAAAATGCACAAAACTATGTATAAAAATGGTTTTAAGCGTATAATTGATTTCACATTAGTCCTCTTTGTCCTTTTTGTCATTTGGCCTTTTCTGTTAATAATGGGTATCTGGCTTCATTTTGCCAATAAAGGTGCCGGAGCATTTTTCTTTCAGGAACGTCCGGGAAAAAACGGGAAAATTTTTAAAGTAATCAAATTTAAAACAATGACGGACGAACGAGATATAAGTGGAAAATTATTACCGGATGCTCAACGAATAACCAAAGTTGGTAAACTGGTTCGTTCCACATCCATTGATGAACTTCCTCAATTGATCAATGTCTTAAAAGGGGATATGGCATTAATAGGTCCTCGGCCACTATTGGTTCGCTATCTTTCGTTATATTCAAAAGAACAGGCACGTAGACATGAAGTCAGACCGGGTATCACAGGATGGGCGCAGGTGAACGGCCGCAATGCGATCAGTTGGACAAAAAAGTTTGAGTTCGATGTCTGGTATGTGGATCATTGTTCATTCTGGTTGGATTTATGTATAATTTTAAAAACAATAAAGAAAGTATTTGTGAGAGAGGGGATTTCTCAACAAGGACAAGCTACCATGGAGCCTTTTAATGGTAATAATTAAAATATGAGAGATATTGCAATTTATGGGTTTGGAGGGTTCGGGCGTGAAATAGCGTGTATAATTAATGCGATTAATCAGACTGCTCCAACATGGAATTTTATAGGTTATTTTGATGATGGTCATGCAATCGGTGAGACTAATAAATATGGTGAGGTTTTGGGGAATCTGGAAACAGTGAACCAATATAATAAACCATTAGCTATTGTGATGGCCATTGCATCACCGGTTGTGTTACAGAATCTTATCGGTAATATACATAACCCTCATATCCATTTTCCGAATATTGTAGCTCCTAATGTCTTGTTCTTTGATAAAGAGTCTGTTTGTATGGGACAAGGAAACGTGATTGCATTCGGGGGGAGAATAAGCTGTGGTATACGTATCGGAGATTTTAATTTAATGAATGGCTGTATTTCATTAGGACACGATGTCACAATCGGAGATTATAATATGATGCAACCGGAGGTTCGAATATCCGGTGAAACAAATATTGGTAATGCTAATTTCCTGGGAGTCAGATGTACTGTCTTACAAGGATTAACTATAGGTAGTAATGTGCGGATAGGGGCCGGAAGCGTTGTTATGAGAAAAACAAAAGATGGTATGAGTTATTTCGGTAATCCGGCAAAAATGATGAAAATACAATAACTAATCAATAATATAAACTTTATGGAAGAGAAATTTATAGAATTAATTAAAGAGGTTTTGGAAATTGAAGATCGTGAAATAAACATGGGTGATAAATTTCGTGAATATGAGGAGTGGAGCTCGTTAGCTTATTTATCTGTTATTGCCATGTTGGATGAAGAATATGATTGCCAAATAGAAGAAGCGGATTTTCGTAAGCTACAGACAATTCAAGATTTGTATAACGCTACAATAAAAAAATAATAATGGCTTTCTTACAATACGAAGGAGTAGGTATCACTGCGCTGGCAGCAGCTGTACCTCGTACTGTGATTAATAACTATGAGTATACTCGGTATTTTCCTGCTGATCAAGTGAAAGAAGTTGTTGATAAAGTGGGAATATTGGAACGTCGGTTTGCTGATGAGAATACCTGCTCTTCTGACTTGTGTTATGCTGCGGCTGAGAAATTGATTGCTGATAATAATATCGATAGATCAGAAATAGATTTACTTGTATTTATATCTCAAACCCCTGATTATAGAATGCCGGCTACTTCTGTGATTTTGCAGGATCGGTTACAGTTACCCAACTCAACGATTGCGTTTGATATAAATTTGGGGTGTTCGGCGTTTATGTATGGTATGAGTGTGGTATATGCCTTGATGCAACAAAAGGGATTGCGAAAAGCTTTGATTCTGGATGGGGAGACACGTTCTAAGGTTTATTCTCCTAAAGACAGACGTACTGCATTTCTTTTTGGTGATGGAGGAGTGGCTGCTTTGATAGAGAGAAACGAACGTTTTGGTAAAAGCTATTTCTCATTAAACTCAGACGGGTCACGTGAAGGACTTATAAAAGTGGATGCAGGAGGATATAGAAAAATGAGCTCTGTGGAGACTGTACAGGAACGTGTTGTGGATGAATATGGTAATATTCGTAGTGAAGAGCAGGGATACATGCATGGTGGGGATGTCTTTAATTTTGTAATTCGCGAAATCCCCAAAGATATTAAAGCACTACTTGCATATGCTGAAGTTGATAAAGATGAGTTTGATTATATGGTCTTTCATCAGGCGAATAATTTTATCAATTCTTATCTTGCCAAAAAACTGAAACTGAATACAGATAAGATTCCTTCTACCATTGCTAAATTTGGTAATACTTCATCGGTTTCTGTTCCGTTGACCATTGTGAGTGAACTTAAAGACAAATTGAACAGTGGTAATAAAAAGGTGTTGTTGAGCGCTTTTGGTGTCGGTATGACTTGGGCTACTGCAATTGTTGATTTTTGTGACTGTAAGATTAGTGATATAGTAGAAGTATGAGTCCTTTTAGCTTGAAAGACAAGGTAATTTGTATCACAGGAGCTTCGTCCGGTATAGGTAGGCAATGTGCTGTAAGTTGTAGCCAGATGGGAGCAACGGTGGTACTGATGGCACGTAATGAAGAGCGGTTATGTGAAACCTTGTCAGCTATGGAAAATCCGGATAAACATATGATGGTACCTGTTGATTTGACTGAATATGCTCAGGTAGGATTGGCGGTTAAAGATATTGTAAATAAGGCCGGAAAAATTAATGGAGTATTGCATTGTGCAGGAATATCAACTACCTTACCTTTGAAATTAGTAACTCCTGATAAACTACAAGACTTTTTCAAAGTGAATGTTTTTTCGGCATATAATTTGACAAAAGAAGTATGTAAAATGGGGTATTTCTCCAAAGAAGGAGGTAGTATTGTCTTTTTCTCTTCTGTGATGGGAAAAGTGGGTGAAAGTGGAAAGTCTTTGTATGGAATGACGAAAGGTGCATTGGTTTCTGGCGCACGCTCATTGGCTTGTGAATTAGCCCCCAAAAGAATTCGTGTTAATACAATTTCTCCAGGGGTTGTTATTACTCCTATTAATTGCAATTTACCCCACATTGCAGATCCTGAGAGAAGGGCGGTTGTGGAACAACAACATCTTTTAGGATTGGGTGAAACGGAAGATATAGCTAATGCATGTATTTATCTTTTGTCGGATGCTTCAAGGTGGGTAACCGGTATAGATTTATGTGTTGACGGAGGATATACTGCCCGATAAATGAAAGTAGAACGGATAATAAATACCATATATGCTTCAAATACTTACATATTGTATGATCCTCGTTATGATGAAGTATGGCTGGTTGATGCCGGAGATACGAATCTTGTGATCGAATGGATAGAAAAATATTCGAAGACATTGAAAGGGGTATTTTTGACACATACTCATTTTGATCACATATACGGATTAAATACTTTATATCAACATTATCCAGATATTAGAGTTTTTACCTCTCCGGAAGGAGCGGAAGGATTATATTCTGAAAAATGGAATTTTTCTAAGTACCATCACTGTTCATTTGTATATGCAGGGAATAACGTAGATATTGTAAGGAATAAGCAGACTGTAGATTTGTGGCCTGATGTCCGGTTGCATATAATCAAAACACCGGGACATGACTGGAGCTGTTTGACTTTTGAAGTTACTGATTGTTTATTTACTGGTGATGCCTATATACCAGGCAAAAAAGTGGTAACAACTTTCCCTAAAAGTAATCGATCTGAAGCGATAAAATCTGTAGAAATTATATTAAATCTCCCTGGCATTATGAAAATTTTTCCTGGTCATGGGAATGTTGAAATTGTAAATCATTAAGATGTAATAAAACAATGGACAAACGAATTTATCTTTGTCTCGCTCATATGAGTGGCAAAGAACAAGGTTTCATAAAAGAGGCCTTTGATACCAACTGGGTAGTTCCTCTTGGTCCTAATGTAAATGCTTTTGAGGAAGAACTTGAAAGTTTTATAGGTAATAATAAAAAAGTGGTGGCTTTATCCGCTGGGACGGCTGCCATCCATCTGGCATTGATACAGTTGGGAATACAAGCCGGTGATGAGGTGATTTGTCAGAGTTTTACTTTCTGTGCTTCCGCCAACCCGGTTACTTATCTGGGAGCTATTCCCGTATTCGTGGATAGTGAAGAGGATACTTGGAATATGAGTCCGGTTTTACTGGAAAAAGCTATTGAAGATAGAATCACGGAAACCGGAAAGAAACCCAAAGCAATTATTCCGGTTCATCTTTATGGTATGCCTGCCAAGATGGATGAGATTTGTGCGATAGCGGAGAAATATGATATTCCTGTTTTGGAGGATGCTGCCGAAGCCTTAGGCTCGGAATTCAACGGACGTAAATGTGGTACTTTCGGTAAGTTTGGTGCATTGAGCTTTAATGGAAATAAGATGATTACCACTTCCGGTGGAGGGGCTTTGGTTGTGCCTGATGAAGAAACAAAGAAACATACAATGTTTTATGCCACCCAGGCTCGTGAACCGTTTCCATATTACCAACATGAACATATCGGCTATAATTATCGTATGAGTAATATTTGTGCAGGTATAGGGCGTGGACAGATGACAGTTCTGGATGAACATATTACCCATCATCGTCATATACATGATTTGTATGAGAAAGCATTTGTAGATATTGAGGGAATTTCTTTAATGTCTAATCCGGATAGCCGCTTTAATGCGAATTATTGGTTATGCACTATTTTAATTGATAAAGAAATTACCGGTTTCGATTATGAGGAACTGCGTATAGCTCTTGATAGTAGAGGCATAGAAACCCGTCCTTTATGGAAACCGATGCATCTGCAACCTGTGTTTAAAAAGAATCCTTGTTATGTAGACGGTACTTCCGAAAACTTTTTTAACAGAGGGCTTTGTATACCTGCAGGTCCTTGTGTGACAGATGAGGATGTAGCTTATATTGTTGCGGAAATTAAGAACTGTATGAAGAAATAAGTTGCTAATGAGGATGTTTTTTAATCTGCTAAAAGGCCTTTTCTGTTTCTTTTGTATTCCTTATTTTGTTTGGAAACAGAAAAAAACAATTATATAAACCCAAACATTGGATTCGTTCAATGCTTTCTTCCTTACTACAAAAGATGACGTAAGGATAGCCGGGTTATTCTGATGTGAATCATGATAATTCAGCTTAAATATTATTGTTTGTTTGTGTAGCCCTCCTTTTAAATCAGGCGTGGTTTATTATAAGGAGGGCTTTTTTATTAAAGTTTTGTAGATCCTTTTTTCGAATTATAATACTGCATTCTTTTCATCTCAAATGTAGTTGTTAGCTGGCCAGGCTTTCCTGTTTATGGAAAAGCCTGGCTACTTTTATATTTACAGTTCTATATACTTGTAATATATTGATAATTAAAAGATTATAAAATGGGTGTGTTGTGAATCATTCAGCAGACTCCTTTTTGCTTTGAGAGCTTAGAATAAACCTCCATCTTTGCAATGTTGATCAACAAAACGTGAATGAAAAAACGATTAGTAACATTAAAAAGAGGAGGTAATTATGCCTTTATTTTATAAGGGAATACAATCCAGTAAAGCCAACAAAGCCGGAGTGAAAACATGGCATCCGTCTTTAGTAAAGATGAAGAAAAGGATTAATACACAAACCTTGGCAGAGGAGATTGCCGAAAAGGCTTCACTGACACCGGGGGATGTGCAAAATGTGGTACGGAACTTGCTTTCGGTGATGCGTAGATATCTGTTGGACTGCTATACAGTGCGCCTTGAAGGGCTGGGAACTTTTACAATGAAGGTCCGTTCGCAAGGCAAAGGGGTAGAAACAGAAGATAAGGTGAATCCTAATCAGATCACATCGGTACAGTGCCAGTTTACTCCTGAATATTTCCGTCCGATAGCTGTGGGTACTACCCGTGCACTGACTCAGGGATTGTCATTTGCACATGCTGACTTGATGAAGAAAGGTATTGATAACAATGGCGGAGGAAATGAAGGAGAAGGTGAGGATCCGTCGGTTTAGTTGACAATTGACAATTGACAATTGAAAATTGAAAATGAGCTGCGCAGTGTTTGCATGCTGCAGAGGTAACTTAAGAACTTAAAAACTTAGAAAGAGATTTATGAAAAAGACGGTTTGGAGTACGATTCTGAAAGTGATTATTGCAGTGGCCAGTGCTATTGCGGGAGTAATTGGTGGTCAGGCAATGACGTTCTGATGATGAAAGACGATAATTGAGTGGAGAAAGCTCCCGGCGGTTCTGTGAAAGAGAACTTGTCGGGAGTTTTTTTATATGTGTGTGCAGTGTGCTTGAATTTTTATCTATATCTTTGCACGCTCAAAACGATAAAATAGTGAATTTAATTATCGATATAGGAAATACGGTAGCTAAAGTGGCACTCTTTGAGGGGGCTACAATGGTAAATGTTGTCTATGATTCTAATGAGTCGCTGGATTGTCTGGAACATATTTGTACTGAATATCCGATTGACAGAGGTATTGTTGCAACTGTCATTAATCTGAATGAGCGTGTTTCCGGACAAATAAGTAAGCTTTCTGTACCTCTGCTTTGGCTGGATAAAGATACTCCGCTTCCGGTAATCAATTTATACGAAACACCCGAGACACTGGGCTATGACCGGATGGCTGCTGTGGTGGCTGCTAATGAACAATTTCCGGGAAGGGATATTCTTGTGATTGATGCGGGGACTTGTATAACTTACGAATTTATTGATTCTCAGGGACAATACCATGGTGGGAATATCTCTCCGGGGCTACAGATGCGTTTTAAAGCACTTCATCAGTTTACAGGACGTTTGCCGTTAGTTGCTCCACAAGGATGTACGCCGGCTTTGGGGAAGGATACAGAGACTGCTATGCGTGCCGGAGTGTGGAAAGGCATCGAATATGAAATATCAGGTTATATTACGGCTATGAAACATAAATATCCTGAAGTTTTGGTTTTTTTAACGGGCGGAGATGATTTTTCTTTTGATACGAACGTAAAAAGTGTCATCTTTGCAGATAGATTTTTAGTGTTGAAAGGATTAAATAGAATTTTAAACTATAATAATGGTAGGATTTAAACAGACACTTTGTGCGCTTTTGCTCACGACTTTTGCAGGAGTGGCAGTCGCTCAAAATAATACAAACTCTCCTTATACACGATATGGCTATGGCGATTTAGTCAATCAGAATTTCGGAAATAGTAAAGCAATGGGAGGGATTGCCTTTGGATTGCGTGATGGTTCACAAATTAATCCGTTGAATCCTGCTTCATACACGGCTATTGACTCACTGACATTCTTATTTGAAGGAGGAGTGAGTATGCAAAATGCTAATATCAGTGATGGCGCTTTGAAGTTGAATGTGAAAAATTCAAGCTTTGATTATATTGCTATGCAGTTTCGGTTGCATAGGAGATTGGCTATGAGTATCGGATTGTTGCCTTTCTCAAATGTAGGTTATAATGTGTCACAGGGATATTCGGAAACATCTGCCAGTCCGAGTTATACAAAGCAGTTGTTAGGTGACGGAGGTTTGCATCAGTTATATGCCGGTTTGGGTGTGAAAGTGCTTAATAATTTATCTATTGGTGCGAATGTTTCTTATTTCTGGGGAGACATAACACGTACGTTGGCTATGGTGTATCCTTCATATACAAATGTAGACGGACAGACAGTTTCGAACTCATATGTAGAAACAACAGGAATGTCAGTTCGTGATTATAAATTGGATTTTGGTATACAATATACCCAACCTATTGGAAAGAAACATTTAGTAACATTGGGAGCTGTGTTTTCTCCGAAACACAATTTGAACAATGATACTTATGTGCAAACCAATACGAGTGTAATAACTACTAAAGATACGATTGCAACATTCGGATTACCGAATAGTTTTGGAGCCGGTATTACTTATAAATATGATGACCGCCTGACGGTGGGAGTGGATTACAGCTTGCAAAAGTGGGGAGATGTGACTTATATGAATCAACCTAATGCATTTTGTGATCGTACAAAAATTTCGGTAGGTGCTGAATATTTGCCTTCGAAACTTGGAAAAACTTATTTTGGACATGTGAAATATCGTTTAGGAGGTTATTATACTACTCCTTATTACAAAACAGAAGCTGGTGAAAGGGCTTCACGTGAGTATGGTGTTACAGCTGGTTTGGGTCTACCTATTCCACGCTCACGTTCTATCGTTAGTCTAACGGCGCAGTATGTGCGTGTAGAAGGTTTGCAGACTGGTATGTTGAATGAAAATATCTTGAGATTCAGCATTGGAATCACGTTTAATGAACGTTGGTTCTTCAAACGTAAGGTTGATTAATATTGAGAATAGACTAATTATATAACAACTAAAATTTAGATACAATGAAGATTAAAACGCTTGTGGCTGTGTTGTTCCTTTCGGCGGGTGCAACCTCTGTTGCGGCACAGAACGATAGCATCTGTATCCCTAACAGTAGTGTATCACATGAAGCTGTGAAAGCAGGTAATTTTAAAGATGCCTATGCGCCGTGGAAAATAGTGTTGGAAACTTGTCCCACACTTCGCTATTATACTTTTAAGGACGGTTTTACAATTTTGGAGGGCTTGATGTCTAAGATGACTGATAGGAATAGTCCTGAATACAAGAAGTATTTTGATGATTTGATGCATACGCATGATGTGCGTATGAAGTATATTCCTGATTTCCAGACAAGAATGAAGGGAGTTCCTTCAGTAGAAGATGCATTGGGTGATAAGGCATTGGCCTACATTCAGTTTGCGCCATCTCCGGATGTAAATCAGGCTTATGAATGGTTTAAGCAGTCTCTTGAAGGAGCTAAAGCTGACGCTTCTCCTAATGTAATGCATTTCTTCCTGGATATGTCTTTGCAAAAGCTGAAAGCTGATCCATCTCATAAAGAACAGTTTATTAAGGATTATTTGCTTGATACTCAGTATACAGATGAAGCGATAGCTAAAACAGAGAAAGAGAACATTAAGGCTGCTTTAAAATCTGTAAGAGAAGGTCTGGATGCACAGTTCATAAATAGTGGAGCTGCTACTTGTGAATCATTGCAAGAGATATATGCTCCTAAAGTAGAAGCCAATCAGGGAAATCTGGAAGCTTTGAAAGAGGTAATTAAAGTGATGGCTATGATGGGCTGTAAAGATAGCGATGCATATCTTCAGGCCTCTTTGTATGCTTACAAATTGGAGCCAAGTGCTGATGCTGCTATCGGTTGTGCTGCTATGGCATTCAAAAAAGGAGATATTGACGGTTCCGTTAAATTCTTTGATGAAGCAATATCTTATGAAACTGATAACGTAAAGAAAGCAGAATCTGCATATAAAGCTGCCAGTGTATTGGCATCAGCTAAGAAGATTTCGCAGGCAAGAAGTTATGCTCAGAAAGCTATCAGTTTTAATGAGAACTATGGTGCTCCTTATATCCTGATTGCTCAGTTATATGCTGGTAATTATAAATGGAATGATGAACCGGCATTGAATAAATGTACTTTCTTTGCTGCCATTGATAAATTGCAAAGAGCGAAAGCAGTAGATCCAAGTGTGGCTGAAGAAGCTAATAAGTTGATTTCTTCATACTCTGCTTATACTCCGGAAGCTAAAGACCTGTTCATGTTAGGTTATAAAGCTGGCGACCGTATCACAATTGGCGGATGGATCGGAGAGACTACAACGATCAGATAATATAATATGTTACAAGAAAAAAGTAACTTTTTATTTAGTAAAAACATGAGCATAACAATTGTCCTGGGGACAATTGTTATGCTTCTTTTATTTTCTTCCTGCGGAGGGAAGAAGAAAGAACTTGGTGAGGCTATAACGGAGCGGGATTCTTTGCCTTGGATGGCAACTTTAGGGGTTGTAACCTATATTTCGGATTCGGGTGTGACACGCTATCGTATGGAGGCCGAGGAGTGGTTGATGTATGATCGTAAAAGACCTTCTTATTGGGCATTTGAAAAAGGTGTCTATCTTGAACAGTTTGATTCTTTATTTAATGTAGATGCCAGTATAAAAGCTGATACTGCTTATTTTTATGATAAGCAAAAACTTTGGAAGCTGATGGGAAATGTCGATATTAAAAACCGGAAGGGAGAACGGTTTAATACAGAATTGTTGTATTGGAATCAGGCTACCGAGAAGGTTTATTCGGACCGGTTTATACGTATAGAACAGCCCGATCGGATTATTACCGGATATGGTTTTGATTCTAATCAGCAAATGACCATCTATCAGATAAGAAATATGGGAGGTATTTTTTATGTAGATGAAGAAGAACAAAAAGCATCAACGGATTCTGTAAGATAAGTATGAGTATTATTGTTTACCTTTTAATAACTATGGCTTTCTCAGCCTTCTTTTCGGGTATGGAGATTGCGTTCGTCTCTGTTGACAAGCTACGTTTTGAGCTTGAGCGAAAAGGGGGATTGTCGTCAAGAATATTGTCCGTATTCTTCAAAAATCCCAATAATTTTATTTCTACGATGTTGGTTGGCAACAACGTAGCATTGGTTATTTATGGTATTCTGATGGCACAGATTATTGGAGATAATTTGTTGTCCGGGTTTATCACTAACCACTTTTTGATGGTATTGGTGCAAACCATCATTTCAACATTAATTATTTTGGTGACAGGTGAGTTCCTGCCAAAGACATTATTTAAAATCAATCCTAACCTGGTATTGAATGTATGTGCCGTTCCTTTGTTTATCTGTTATATTATTCTTTATCCCATATCGAAACTTTCTTCCGGACTTTCCTATATGTTTCTGCGCCTTTTTGGAATGAAGATAAATAAGGAGGCATCAGCAAAGGCATTTGGTAAAGTTGATCTGGATTATTTTGTACAATCCGGTATTGATAACGCAGATAATAGTGACGAGCTGGATACCGAAGTGAAGATATTTCAGAATGCGCTTGATTTCTCAACTATAAAAATCCGGGATTGTATTGTGCCACGTACAGAGGTAGTGGCTGTTGATTTATCTACTTCACTTGAAGATTTAAAAAGTCGTTTTGTAGAATCCGGAATTTCAAAAATTATTGTTTACGACGGAAATATTGATAACGTAGTAGGGTATATCCATTCTTCAGAGATGTTTCGTAATCCTAAAGATTGGAGGGACAATGTAAAAGAGGTGCCTATTGTGCCTGAGACGATGGCTGCTCACAAATTAATGAAACTTTTTATGCAGCAAAAGAAAACGATTGCTGTGGTAGTGGATGAGTTTGGAGGTACTGCCGGAATTGTTTCTTTGGAAGATCTGGTAGAGGAAATTTTTGGTGACATAGAAGATGAACATGATAATACATCGTATATCTGTAAGCAGATAGGAGAGGGGGAATATGTACTTTCCGGTCGTCTGGAAATTGAAAAAGTAAATGAAACTTTTGATCTTGATTTGCCGGAAGCGGATGACTATCTGACTATTGGCGGATTGATTCTGAGCCAGTATCAAAGCTTCCCGAAACTGCATGAAATAATTTCCGTAGGGTGTTATCAGTTTAAAATTATTAAGGTAACACCGACTAAAATTGAGCTTGTGCGGCTGAAAGTGATGGAATAATGGTATAGACCTCCATTTTTTTTGCTAATAAATAGATGTATATTAGCATTTTTTGTATCTTCGTGCGCTAAAACAACTGAGACGAAAATAATAATAAACAAATAAACTGTATTAATTAAAATGGCAACATTACAAAACATTAGATCGAAAGGACCTTTATTGGTGATCGTTATTGGCTTGGCGTTGTTTGCTTTCATTGCGGGAGACGCATGGAAAGTCCTTCAGCCGCACCAATCACATGACGTAGGAGAGGTGAACGGGGACGCACTTTCCGCTCAGGACTATCAGGCATTGGTAGAAGAATATACTGACGTAATCAAGTTCTCCAGCGGAACGAATTCGTTGAATGATGAGCAAACCAATCAGGTGAAAGATGAAGTATGGCGTACATACGTAAATAATAAACTTCTTGAAAAAGAAGCCAAAAAATTAGGTCTTACGGTTTCAAAAGCTGAAATCCAGGCAATTATTGATGCAGGTGTTCATCCGCTGTTACAGCAGACCCCGTTCCGTAATCCGCAAACTGGTGCTTTTGATAAAGATATGTTGAAAAAGTTCCTGGTAGATTATTCTAAGATGAATCTGTCTCAAATGCCGGCACAGTACGCTGAATATTATAACTCAATGTATAAGTTTTGGTCATTTGTAGAAAAAAGTTTGATACAGAATCGTCTTGCTGAGAAATATCAGGCATTGATTTCAAAATCACTCTTCTCTAATCCGATAGAAGCGCAGGATGCTTTTGACGCAAGAGTAAATCAGATGGATTTGTTGCTTGCTGCTGTTCCTTATTCTTCTATTGTTGATTCTACAATAACAGTGAAAGAGTCTGAGTTGAAAGATCTGTATAATAAGAAGAAAGAACAGTTCAAACAGTACGTAGAAACCCGTGACATTAAGTACATCGATGTACAGGTAACTGCAAGTCCTGAAGACAGAGCTGCTATCGAAAAAGAAGTAAGTGAATATACTCAGCAATTAGCAAATACAGAAAGTGAATATACTACTTTTATTCGTTCGACAGGTTCGGAAAAACCTTATGTTGATTTGTATTATAATAAAACAGCTTTTCCGAGAGATGTAGTAGCACGTATGGATTCTGCTGCTTTGAATAAAGTATATGGTCCTTATTATAATGGTAGTGATAACACAATTAACTCTTTCAAAGTTATCGCTAAAACAGCTGCTGCTGACTCTATAGAGTTCCGGCAGATTCAGGTTGTAGCTGAAGATGCTGCAAAAACAAAAACATTGGCTGATAGTATCTATAATGCAATAAAAGGTGGTGCAAGCTTTGTTGATTTAGCAAAGAAATATGGCCAGACCGGAGAAGCAAACTGGATTTCATCTGCTAATTATGAAAATGCACAGATTGATGGTGATAATTTGAAATTTATTTCAACTGTTAATAATTTGGGTGTAAACGAATTGTCTAATCTCTCTTTGGGACAGGCTAATGTTATCCTTCAGGTTACTAACAAGAAAGCCGTTAAGGATAAATATAAAGTGGCTGTTATCAAACGTACAGTGGACTTTAGCAAAGAAACTTATAGTAGAGCTTATAATGATTTCAGCCAGTTTATTGCTGCTAATCCTTCTTTGGATAAAGTAGTGGCTAATGCTGAAGAAGCTGGTTATAGATTGCTCGAAAGAAATGATTTGTACAGCTCTGAACATGGAATTGGTGGAGTTAAAGGTACAAAAGAAGCTTTGAAATGGGCTTTTGCTGCTAAGCCGGGTGAAGTTTCCGGTTTGTATGAATGTGGTGAGAGCGACAGAATGTTGGTGGTTGCACTGGCTGGTATCACTCCTGAAGGTTACCGTTCTTTGAAGCAGGTACAGGATCAGTTGAGAGCTGAAATAATAAAGGATAAGAAAGCCGAAAAGATCATGAATGATATGAAGGCTGTTAATGCTACTTCTTTTGATCAGTATAAGTCAATGGCTAACGCTGTGAGCGACTCTGTAAAACATGTAACTTTTGCAGCTCCTGCTTATATACCGGCTTTGCGTAGTAGCGAACCTTTGGTAGGTGCCTATGCTTCGGTTGCTGAGTTGAATAAGTTGAGTGCTCCGATTAAAGGTAATGCAGGCGTATTTGTATTGCAGATGTATGCTAAGGACAAGTTGAATGAAACATTTGATGTAAAAGCTGAAGAAGCTACATTGGAAAATATGCATGCACGCCTGGCAGGACGTTTGATGAACGATCTTTATCTGAAGGCTGAAGTGAAAGATACACGTTATCTGTTCTTCTAAGAAGGACTAACTCATATATGAAAAGGCTGTTCCCGCATAGGGAGCGGCCTTTTTACGTTAACTTTTGGTGGTAGTCTGCTCTGAAATCAACTTTAATTCCTTACATTTGCATAAATAAACATTGAATTGTACAGAATATGTCCAAATATCCTCTTTTAGGAATGACTCTTGATGAGTTGCAGTCGGTGGTGAGAGGCCTGGGAATGCCGAAGTTTGCTGCTAAGCAGATTGCATCGTGGCTTTATGATAAAAAGGTAAACTCTATTGATGAGATGACAAATCTGTCATTAAAACACCGCGAAGCACTTGGGGCAGAATATGAAGTAGGAGGAATACCGCCAGTTGAGGCAATGCATTCGGTAGATGGAACTATTAAGTATCTTTTTCAGGTAGGTGAGAAGAACTTTATAGAGGCAGTCTATATTCCCGATGACGATCGTGCAACACTTTGTGTTTCTTCTCAGGTGGGGTGTAAGATGAATTGTAAGTTTTGTATGACTGGCAAGCAAGGATTTACTACCAATCTGACTGCTAATCAGATACTAAATCAGATCAGTTCATTGCCCGAGCGGGATAAACTGACTAATGTCGTGTTGATGGGAATGGGAGAGCCTTTGGATAATCTGGATGAGGTGTTAAAGGTGTTGGAGGTATTAACTGCACCTTATGGTTACGGTTGGAGTCCTAAACGAATAACACTTTCTTCTATTGGTTTGCGCAAGGGCTTGCAGCGTTTCATCGAAGAGAGCGATTGTCATTTAGCTATTAGTTTACACTCTCCGGTGCCCTCACAGCGTTTGGACTTAATGCCTGCAGAGCGTGCTTTTTCTATTACTGAAATTGTAGATTTGTTAAAGAACTATGATTTTAGTAAACAACGCAGACTTTCATTTGAATATATTGTTTTTAAAGGCGTCAATGATTCGTTGATATATGCCAAAGAGCTTGTGAAATTGCTCCGTGGAGTAGATTGCAGAATAAACCTGATTCGTTTTCATGCTATTCCGGGAGTAGATCTGGAAGGAACGGATATGGAGGCGATGGTAACATTCCGTGATTATCTGACTTCACATGGTGTTTTCTCTACGATTCGTGCTTCGCGCGGTGAAGACATTTTTGCAGCTTGTGGTATGTTGTCTACAGCAAAGCGGGAGGGTAATAACAAGAATTAATATAAATTATTAACTTATCCGATGAAAATATACGAACTTATCGTAGTTTTGTAAAAACATTAAAAATGATCAATATGAAGAAGTATCTGTTTTTTATCAGTATGGCTCTTGTGGCATTGACTTTTTCTTCTTGTAACGGCAAGAAGGGTGTGTTTACTCCGACCTCCAGTGGTCGTGCGTATGAGATTCTTGTAGTAGTAGATCATGCCTTGTGGGAGCGTCCTGCGGGAAGAGCCTTGTTTGATGTGCTTGATACGGATGTCCCGGGCTTGCCGCAGTCTGAACGTTCATTCAGGATTATGTATACTTCTCCGAGAGACTATGATTCTACATTAAAATTAATACGCAACATTATTATAGTGGATGTGCGTGATATATATACCAAACCGGCATTTAAGTATGCAAAAGATGTATATGCTGCTCCTCAGCTTATTCTGACTATTCAGGCTCCCAATGAGCAGGAGTTTGAAAAGTTTGTAGAGGAAAACAAACAACAGATTATCGACTTCTTCACACGTGCTGAGATGAATCGTCAGATCTCCCAGCTTCATAATAAACACAATGATTACATCTCTACCAAGGTAGGCAGTAAATTTGATTGTGATATATGGCTTCCTTCTGAATTATCTTCTTCTAAAGAAGGTGAAGATTTTTTCTGGGCATCTACTAATACGGCTACCGGAGATCAGAACTTTGTGATCTATTCTTACCCTTATACTGATAAGGATACGTTTACTAAAGAATATTTTATCCATAAGCGTGACTCTGTGATGAAAGCTAATATTCCGGGAGCTAAAGAAGGCATGTATATGTCTACAGATTCTATAACAGTGGATGTCCGTCCTATCGATGTGCATGGAGATTACACCATGGAAGCCCGTGGACTTTGGCGTATGAAGGGCGACTTTATGGGTGGTCCGTTTGTGTCTCATACCCGTTTGGACAAAACTAATCAGCGCATTGTAACAGCAGAAGTATTTGTATATTCACCTAATAAATTAAAACGTAATCTGGTACGTATGCTTGAAGCATCATTGTATACATTGAAACTTCCTACAGAAAAGACCCAGGGAGAGATTCCGCTGGGTGTGGCCAGAGAAGAACAAACTAATAAATAACGACACATGGAAGATAGTAAAATAAGGGTTGGTATTACGCAAGGAGATATCAATGGCGTAGGCTATGAAGTGATATTGAAAACTTTTGCCGATCCTGTTATGCTGGAGTTGTGTACTCCGATTATTTACGGTTCCCCTAAGGTGGCAGCTTATCATCGTAAATCATTGGATTTACCTACTAACTTTAGTATTGTTAATTCTGCTTCTGAGGCAGTTTTCAATCGTTTGAGTGTAGTAAACTGTACGGATGACGAAGTGAAAGTGGAATTCTCTAAACCGGATCCGGAAGCAGGAAAAGCTGCACTTGGTGCTTTAGAGAAGGCTATTGAAGAGTTTAGAGAAGGATTAATTGACGTCATCGTGACGGCTCCGATCAATAAACATACCATTCAGTCGGAAGGATTTTCATTTCCCGGACATACCGAATATATTGAGGAGAGATTGGGTGATGGAAGTAAATCACTAATGATTCTGATGAAGGATGACTTTCGGGTTGCACTGGTAACAGGGCATATTCCCGTACGTGATATTGCTTCAACCATTACTAAAGAACTTATTCAGGAGAAAATAGCTATTTTTAATCGTTCCCTGAAACAGGATTTTGGTATTGGCGCACCGCGTATTGCTGTGTTGGCTCTGAATCCTCATGCAGGAGACGAGGGATTACTTGGTACCGAAGAGCAAGAGATCATTATCCCGGCAATTCAGGAAATGGCTGCTAAAGGAATACTTTGCTACGGTCCTTATCCGGCTGACGGATTTATGGGTTCGGGTAACTTTACTCATTTTGATGGTGTGCTGGCTATGTATCATGACCAGGGATTGGCACCATTCAAGGCCTTGGCTATGGATGAAGGAGTGAACTATACGGCCGGACTTCAGGTAGTACGTACTTCGCCGGCTCATGGAACAGCATATGATATTGCCGGAAAAGGGCTGGCTTGTGAAGATTCTTTCCGTCAGGCTATCTATGTGGCAATAGATGTGTTCCGCAATCGCCTGCGTGATAAAGAAGCTCATGCCAATCCGTTGAGAAAACAATATTACGAGAAACGTGACGACAGTGATAAGTTGAAGCTTGACACTGTGGATGATGATGTATAAACAAAAACACAAGAAGGAATTTATAGTGCAATTATGACGAAAGCGGAAATTCAACAAGTAAAACTTAGGTTCGGTATTATTGGTAATACAGAGGCTTTGTCGCGCGCCATTGATGTTGCCATCCAAGTTGCACCCACTGACTTATCCGTATTGATAACCGGAGAAAGTGGTGTGGGAAAGGAGAGCTTTCCGCAGATTATTCATCAGTATAGCCGTCGCAAACATGGGCAATACATTGCAGTAAACTGTGGTGCTATCCCTGAGGGCACAATTGATTCTGAATTGTTCGGGCATGAAAAAGGAGCTTTTACGGGAGCTATTGGCGAACGAAAGGGATACTTTGGCGAAGCTGATGGTGGAACAATATTTCTGGATGAAGTAGGGGAGTTGCCTTTACCCACTCAAGCTCGTTTGCTTCGGGTGCTTGAGAGTGGGGAGTTTATCAAGGTGGGTTCATCAAAAGTACAGAAGACGGATGTACGTATTGTTGCTGCTACTAATGTCAATCTGACACAAGCTATTGCAGACGGACGTTTTCGCGAAGATCTGTACTATCGTCTCAATACGGTTCCTATTCAGATACCTCCTTTGCGTGAACGTGGTGAAGATGTGTTGTTATTATTCCGTAAGTTTGCCAGTGACTTTGCCGAGAAGTATCGTATGCCTGCTATTCAGCTGACAGAAGATGCCAAACAGGTGTTACTTGCCTATCCATGGCCGGGAAATGTGCGCCAGCTGAAGAATATAACAGAACAGATTTCGATTATAGAAACCAATCGTGAGATTAATGCAGCTATTTTGCAAACATATCTCCCGGCTCAAAACACGCAACGTCTGCCGGCTTTGTTCGGTATAAAGGATAATAAGGGGTTTGAGAGTGAACGTGAGATTCTTTATTCAGTTTTGTTTGATATGAGACAGGAAGTATCTGAATTGAAGAAGATGGTTCATAATTTGATGGCAGAGAAAGGAAGTGTGCCCATTGTGACACCTACACCACCTTCCACAATGCCTACAATCATTCATACGGTGAAGGCTCCCTGTCCGGTAGATGATGATATACAAGACACGGAAGAGTATGTGGAAGAGTCTCTTTCTTTGGATGAAGTGGAGAAAGAAATGATACGTAAAGCCCTCGAAAAACATCATGGGAAGAGGAAAAGTGCAGCTCAGGATTTGAATATTTCGGAACGCACCCTCTACAGAAAAATAAAAGAATATGGATTGGAATAAAAAAATACCACAATGGATGTTATTACTGGCTTTGCCGGTAATACTTCTGGCGTGTACAGTCTCTTATAAGTTTAATGGGGCGTCTATTAATTATGATAAAGTAAAGACAATCTCAATTGCTGATTTTCCTATAAAATCTGCTTATGTTTATCAGCCTTTGGCAAATAAGTTTAATGACGATTTAAAAGATATTTTTACTCGTCAGACTCGTTTGCAATTGGTGAGAAATGCCAATGCTGATTTGCAGATTGAAGGAGAAATAACAGGTATAAATGTGTATAATGAAGCTGTTTCGGCTGATGGGTTCTCTTCAAAAGCAAAAGTAACTGTTACAGTTAATGTGCGTTTTGTAAATAATACCAATCATGCAGAAGATTTCGAACAGCAATTTTCGGCTTTCCGTTCCGACCTCGATCCGAATTCATTATTGCCTAATATACCGGATGCAACGATTGCTGAAATAACGAAAGAGATAACTGATCAGATATTTAATGCGACAGTGGCAAATTGGTAATTTGAATGACTTCTGCTAACCTTCAACAATGGATTCAGCACCCCGAGATGCTGAATAAGGATACGTTGTATGAGCTTCGGACGATGCTTACACGCTATCCTTATTTTCAAACGCTGCGGTTACTATATTTAAAGAATTTGTATTTATTACACGACATTACATTCGGGGCCGAATTACGTAAAGCAACTCTTTATGTGGCCGACCGACGCTCACTTTTCTACCTCATAGAAGGAGATAAGTATATATTGCAATCCCGTAAAAAGAAAACAACCTCTGTAGATGAATTACCGGAAATAGAGCCGAATCTTGATCGTACTTTAGCGTTGATTGATGCTTTTTTGTCTACTATACCGGAAGAAGTTACTTCTCAGACCAGCCTGGATTATACGACGGACTATACAGCTTATTTACTACAGGATGATGGTGTTTCTACTGATGATGAAACCGAAGCACCCAAACTTCGTGGTTTTGAACTGATTGATGGGTTTATTGAAAAAAGTGAGAGTGAACCGGCTCTTAAGTTACAACCTTTGCCAGATGGAAATTTATCAGGAGAAGAATCTCCGGAACAATCTTCTTCTGAAGAATTGAGTACCGAAGAAGGAGAGGATGATGATAGCTGTTTCACAGAAACATTGGCTAAAATCTATGTTAAACAGCAAAGATATTCCAAAGCTCTTGAAATTATTAAAAAATTAAGTTTGAAATATCCAAAAAAAAATGCTTACTTTGCAGATCAAATAAGATTTTTAGAAAAACTGATTATTAACGCTAAATCAAAATAACAAAAAATGTACTTATTATTCGTAATCTTAATGGTCATTGCAGCCATATTGATGTGCTTTATTGTACTGATTCAAAATTCTAAAGGTGGTGGTCTTGCATCCGGCTTCTCATCATCCAATGCAATAATGGGCGTTCGCAAAACTACAGATTTTTTGGAAAAAGCTACTTGGGGATTGGCAGCATTCATGGTTATAATGAGTATTGCTACAGCTTATGTTGTCCCTACCAATGCATCCAGAGGACAGGATGTAATTTTGGAACAAGCTCAGCAAGAAGAAAAAACAAATCCGTATAACCTGCCTTCGGGTACAGCTGCACCTGCTACTGAAGCACCTGCTGCAGAAACACCGACTGCACCTGCAACAGAAACTCCTGTGGCAGAATAATTACAGATGGAAAGTTAAAGAAAAGAGAAGAGGCTATAAATCCAGGGGATTTGTAGCCTTTTTTTATTAATAAGATAGAACTATGACGGAACAATTAAAAAAGAAATTGAATGACTCTGTGGTTACCCGTTGGGGAGCATTAGCCATTGTTGCCTTTACTATGATGGCAGCCTATTATGTGAATGATGTAATGGCGCCATTGAAAAACATGTTGGAATCTGATTTGGCATGGACCAGTACGGAGTTTGGCTTTTTCACGGGAGCATACAGCTTCCTGAATGTGTTTTTACTGATGCTGATTTGGGGAGGTTTGATTCTGGATCGCTTTGGTATTCGTTTCACCGGAAAGTTGGCAGCTATCTTGATGGTAGTAGGTACGGGATTGGAATACTATGCAATTACAGTTTTGGCTGGAAATGAATCGCTTATATTTGGATATAAAACCGGGGTATTTGTTGCTTCTGCCGGTTACTCTATTTTTGGAGTGGGAGCTGAAGTAGCCGGTATTACTGTTTCTAAAATTATAGCTAAATGGTTTCGTGGGAAAGAGATGGCCACTGCTATGGGGGTACAGGTTGCTTTGGCACGTATCGGTTCCCAGGCTGCTTATTCTGTAGCCATACCTTTGGCACGTAATTTTAGTATTGATACTCCTCTGTTAATTGGTTTTGTATTACTTGTAGGAGGGTTAATAGCCTTTTTTGCCTTCTCTGTGATGGATAAAAAGCTGGATAAGCAGGTAGAGGCTTCTGCTGAAGATGGAGGTGAAGATAAATTCTCTTTTAAAGATGTAAAACACATTCTTACTAATCCGGGATTTTGGCTGATTGCATTGTTGTGCGTGCTGTTCTATTCCTGCGTTTTTCCATTCCAGAAGTTTGCATCCGAACTGATGGTTGGTAAATATGGAATTGATGAAAACGTGGCTGGTTCTATTGTGGGACTACCTGCTTTGGGAGCATTGATACTGACTCCGGTATTTGGTGGTTTGGTTGATAAACGTGGAAAAGCTGCTTCTATTATGATGTTGGGTGCGGCTATGTTGATTTGTGTGCATTTTATCTATGCAATTCCCAGCATTGATAATTGGCTTATAGCAATTGGTTTGATGATAATTCTGGGTATTGCTTTTTCTCTGGTACCTTCGGCTATGTGGCCTTCGGTGGCGAAGATATTTCCTGTAAATCAGTTAGGAACAGCGTATGCTCTTATTTTCTTTATACAGAATATAGGTCTGTGGGGTATTCCTACTCTTATTGGTTGGGTACTTGATACCTATTGTGTGGTGGGGACGAGTGGAAATGCTAACGAGTATGACTATACAATCCCGATGTGTATTTTTACAGGTTTAGCCATTCTGTCTTTGTTTGTCGCTTTCTTGTTAAAGGTAGTTGATAAAAAGAAGGGATATGGTTTGGAATTACCCAATATAAAGAAATAAATGTATGGCTGCGAAAGAAAAGATCAACTTGTTGGAGGTTATTCCCTTCCGCAGTGCACACATTACAACCAAAAAGGAAAGCGATGGCACTATTGTCATCGCTTTTCCCCGGTTTAAGTATGAATGGATGCAACGTTTTTTACTACCCAAAGGAATGTCCTCTGATATTCATGTACATCTTGAAGAACATGGTACTGCCGTGTGGGAGCAAATAGATGGCAAAAGTACGATACGTGAGATAATAGAAAAACTCGCAGACCACTTCAACCATGAAGAGAACTACGAGTCTCGTATACTTGCTTATTTTTCCCAGTTACAAAAAGATGGATTTGTCAAACTGACAATCAACGAATAAAAATAGCCCATAATATAACGGCACATGCCAATAGAACCCCGATGATAATGAGAGTCCCGAACACAAAGTAACGGTCATCGGCTTCTTTCTTTTCTTTGGATTGCCGGATGATACGTCCCATTTCTTCAGGAGTCGTGTCGGGTAGGGGGTAGGGTGCTTTCGTTTGTAAGCGTTTCATCCTCTCGTTGGTTCGCGCTCTGCGTAAGTTGGCAGAGTCTCTGCCTTCTTTCAATCGACGGATCATGTCGAGCATATGTCCTTCACCACCCATATTATAAGTTATTTAGAGAATGAATAATAGTCGTTTATTTTCCTTCTTCCCTGTCAACTTTAACCAGACCACCTGTAACCGGATTGAATGTTACTTTAATCGTTGAGTTTTTGTTGAATAATGCAGGGGCCAGATATTCTACTGTTCCGAATTGAGTGACAGGCACTTCATCTTCAAATAACACATCTTTTCCTTGAGTCAGTAAAATAGAAGCTTTGCCTGGTACGTTGTAGGCCACACCGTCTACCTTTTTCTTACCGTCGTCCTGTGGAATATTAACTGTCTTCAGATTTTTCAAAGTAATATAAACCGGTTCGCCTGCAAGATCATTGTTGGCTACCACACCCAGTTTCTTTGAGAATCGGAAAGCTACTTCATTATTCATCTCCTTTGCGGGGTTCAGGCGAATCGTGTATATTTTCTCTTCTCTATTGTATGTACCAGAGAACATTTCTGTCATCGCACGTTCCTGCTCTTCCAGATTGTCAAGCATCAGTTTGAGTTGCGCTCCGTCTTTGGGCATGTTGTCTGCTTGTCCGCGTACCAGCGCATTTTTACTTTCACGGATGTTGTAGATTTCTTTTGCCACGAGTTCAGCCATTTTAGCTGTTGAACTCGCCATTAAGATCTCTTCTGTAAGAAAATCTCTTGGATTAACCTTTTTCTGTGCAGGCACAATTGTCTTGGCAGGCAGAGTCTTTTTCCCTTCGATAGGTACATTGATTGATTTGATAATTCCATCCTCTGTCAATTCAATTAACGGAGCTACGGTTTTATCTTTCATCTTTACGAAATATACATTCTCTTTATCGGGTACACCTACCGGTTTTACTTTTACGCTTGTTAATTCCCAATATTCTTTCGGGTCGACAGATATGTTGTTTAGTCGCAGATAGCGATCTGCATATTTGCCAAATTCTCCCGGTGTATATGTTATTTTATTGACTTTGACTTCGATCTCTATCTGTGTTTTGGGGAGTGCATAGGTTACTCCATAATCTTTGCCTCGCATTACACCAGTCACAACATCTGTCTGAGCAGATATCATAGTGGTGGCAGCTAACAGTCCTGTCAATATGATTAGTTTTTTCATTTCTGTCTATTTTTTAACTGGTTTAGAAAACAAAGTTAATGAACTTATTCGGAAATTCATAAGTTCTTAACCTTTATTCGCTTACAAGTCTCCATGCCATAGGCAGATTGTTGACGATATCTCCTGCTGTAAGCCCAATTGTACCTAACTTTTTACGAGCAAAGTCGCCGGCGAGCCCATGAACGAATGTTCCGGTCTTGGCAGCTTCTTCTGCCGTATACCTTTGAGCGAGTAATGCCAGAATAATACCTGTCAGCACATCTCCGCTTCCGGCAGTAGCCATTCCCGGATTACCGGTGGGGTTAAAGAAGCATTTTCCGGTTGGAGTGATGATAGCAGAATAGGCCCCTTTTAATACAATATGTACTTTGGCGGTACGGGCAAGCTCTATTGCTTTGGTCAGGCGTTCATAAGAATCCTGACATTTACCTACCAGGCGTTCCAATTCTTTGGGATGGGGAGTAAGGATTGAACCTTTGGGCAGGTTGGTCAGTGCATGGCGATGATTGGCCAATATATTCAGTGCATCCGCATCTACTACCAGAGGAGTCTGGCAGCCGTTCAATTGTTCCAGCAGTGCAGCTTCTGTTTCTTCGTTTCGTCCCAATCCCGGTCCTACGCCTACTGCCTGATAGTCATCCGTATCTGTTGGTATGGCAAAACAAGTTTCACTGGCGTCTTGTTCTACTATTGCTTCGGGAACTGCTGTCTGCAAAATGTTATTGTTGCAGATAGGAGCATGCACAGTGAGCAAACCTACTCCTGAGCGTAAACATGCACGAGCCGATAGTATTGATGCTCCTGCCATTCCGCGTGAACCGGCTATCAAGAGTGCATGCCCGAAGTTTCCTTTGTGTGAAAATCTCTTCCGGGGTTTGATAATAGTACGTATGTCTTCCACTTCCAACATTTCATAGTTGGTATCTAACTCCTCGATGCCTTCCTGGCTCAGGTTGATGTCGAGCAACTCCCACTCTCCGATGAACTCTGCATTTTCAGCAAAAAGAAAAGCAAGTTTTGGCAGTTGCAGGCTGAAGGTAACATCGGCCCGGATGATGTTGGCCCGGACATTAAATGTATTCTCTTCTCCCATTAGTCCCGAAGGAATATCAATGGATGCTACAGTAGCAGGCGAAGAGTTAATGTATTTGACTACTGCTGCAAACCCTCCGCTAAGAGGCTTGTTCAATCCGGAACCAAATAAACCGTCGATAACCAGATGTTCATCCGTCAGGGTCGGTGGAGCGAATTGTGTACTTACTTCGTGGAAGGTTATTTCGTCCATCATCTCTACCAATTCTTTATTGGCTTGGCAGTCGGGTGAAAGTTCTCCTTTGGTGTTGAAAAGGAAAACTTCTACTTTGTATCCTTTTTCTGCCATCATACGGGCTACGGCAAGAGCGTCTCCTCCATTGTTACCAGGTCCGGCAAATACAGTAACCGGGGTTTCGCTATCCCAACGATTAGTGATAGCTTCTGTTAGTGCATTGGCTGCACGCTCCATCAGTTGGGTTGACTGAATGGGTTCATGCTCAATGGTATAAGCATCCAGCTTCTTGATAGTGTTACTTGGAAATATTTTCATGATTTGTTTCTTTAGTTTTCTGACTCGCAAAGATAGTAATTATTTGTCCGATTAAAACTTGTTTTAATATGAATCCTTTGCTCCTTTCGGCTACTTAAGTAACCGCAAAGATTTCATACAATACTTTTTTATAGTTGTTTCAATGCTTTGAGAAAAAATTCTCAATAGGTTGAAACAAAATTCTCATAGTAATGAAACAGGATGAAACACATTGTTTCTTTTACCTTTAGTTACATATTCTTTACGGAATAAAAGTACTTTTTCGTACCTTTGCATCCCATAAACTACTAAACAATCTACTTATGGGAGCATTACAAGGGCATCCAAAGGGCCTTTACTTAATCTTTGCAACAAGCACAGCTGAACGTTTCAGCTACTACGGTATGCGTGCTATCTTTATTCTTTTTTTAACTCAGGCTCTACTTTTTGATACCGAAGCAGCAGCATCCATTTATGGTAGCTATACCGGATTAGTATATTTGACTCCGTTGATTGGCGGATATATAGCCGATAAATACTGGGGGATACGTCGTTCTGTTTTTTGGGGTGCTGTGATGATGGGGGTAGGACAGTTAATGATGTTCTTGAGTGCCTCCATGCTCGATAAAGCGGAACTGTCACATTGGTTAATGTATGGTGGCCTGACCTTTCTTATATTAGGAAATGGTTCATTTAAACCTACTGTATCGTCATTGGTAGGACAACTTTATAAACCGGGAGATAAGCGCCTTGATGCAGGCTATACCATTTTCTATATGGGAGTGAATGTGGGCTCCTTTATTGCTCCTTTGGTTTGTGGCTATTTTGGAGACACCGGTAATCCGGAAGATTTTAAATGGGGATTTCTGATTGCTGCGTGTATGATTGTATTTACTATCCTTTTATTTGAAACGCAGAAGAATAAGTATCTGATATCTCCTGACGGTGAGCCGTTAGGCATAATCCCGGATGCGAAGAAGGAGAAAAAGACAGATACTGAAGAGAAAATAGTTCATCCGCAACTGAGCCGGAGCCAGAAAAGGCGGAATATTCTTCTATTAATGGTTCTTACACTGGTGTTGGGCAGTCTCTTTTATCTCTGGTTTGGCGACGAATGGGTCAGTATCGGTATATTTACCGCTTGCATCGTGTTTCCTATCACCATTTTACTGGATGGTTCATTAACAAAGATCGAACGTAGCCGTATTTTTGTAATTTACATTGTAGCATTCTTCGTCATCTTCTTTTGGGCTGCCTATGAACAGGCTGGTGCTTCCTTAACTCTTTTTGCTGCCGATCAGACAAATCGTGATATCTTAGGTTGGGAGATGCCGGCTTCCTGGTTTCAGTCTTTCAATCCGTTTTTTGTGGTAATACTTGCCTATATCATGCCGGGTGTCTGGGCTTTTCTCAACAAACGGAATATGGAGCCTTCTTCACCTACCAAGCAAGCTATTGGGTTGTTACTTTTATCTTTGGGATACCTCTTTATTTGCTTTGGAGTGAAAGATGCCCAACCGGGTGTGAAAGTGAGTATCATCTGGCTGACAGGACTTTATTTTATTCATACAATGGGTGAGATAGCTTTGTCGCCCATTGGTTTGTCGATGGTAAATAAATTGACTCCGATTCGGTTTGCCTCCCTGATGATGGGTATCTGGTATCTTTCTACTGCCACTGCCAATAAATTTGCCGGGATACTTGCCGGGCTTTACCCCGAGGCAGGTAAAGTAAAAACACTCTTTGGATATCAGATTGCAAATATGTACGACTTCTTTATGGTGTTCGTCATTATGTCGGGTATTGCGTCCCTTATTCTGTTCCTTCTCTCGAAGAAATTGCAAAAGATGATGCATGGAGTGGAATAAAAATTGTATTTTTGCATCCAACTTTTTTAAATAATCGGTTATGGACACCATTCAGATAAAAGATAAACTATTTACTGTTTCCATTAAAGAACAGGATATTCAAAAAGAAGTGATTCGTGTTGCGAACGAAATTAACCGGGACTTGGCAGGTAAGAACCCTTTGTTCCTCAGTGTGCTGAACGGTTCGTTCATGTTTACCGCCGATCTGTTGAAACATATCACTATCCCTTGTGAAATTTCTTTCGTGAAACTGGCTTCTTATCAGGGAATCACTTCAACGGGAGTTATCAAAGAAGTGATTGGTCTGAACGAAGACATTGCCGGCCGCACGGTGGTTATCGTAGAAGATATTGTAGATACAGGTTTTACGATGCAGCGTCTGCTCGAGACATTGGGTACCCGAAATCCGGAGGCTATACATATTGCTTCTCTGTTGGTGAAGCCCGACAAACTGAAAGTGGATTTGAATATCGAATATGTAGCAATGGAAATACCGAACGACTTTATCGTTGGTTACGGACTCGATTATGATGGTTTCGGACGAAACTATCCGGATATTTATACTGTGGTAGACTAAATTCAAATACAAACTAATTTATAGGTAAAAAAGATGTTGAACATTGTAATTTTCGGTGCTCCCGGTTCAGGAAAGGGAACACAGAGTGAACGTATTGTAGAAAAGTATGGTATTAATCACATCTCTACCGGAGATGTTTTGCGTTCAGAAATAAAGAATGGTACAGAGTTGGGCAAGACTGCTAAAAGTTATATTGATCAGGGACAACTGATTCCCGATGCACTGATGGTAGACATTCTGGCCAGCGTTTTTGATAGTTTTGAGGATAGTAAGGGAGTTATTTTTGATGGTTTCCCAAGAACTATTCCGCAAGCAGAAGCGTTGAAAGTAATGTTGAAAGAACGTGGACAGGATATTTCTGTAATGCTTGACCTGGATGTTCCCGAAGATGAGTTGATGACTCGCCTTATCAAACGCGGAAAGGATTCGGGACGTGCCGATGACAACGAAGAAACAATCAAAAAACGTCTTGTAGTATATAATACTCAGACTTCACCCCTGAAAGAATTCTATAAAGGTGAGGGAAAATACCAACACATCAATGGGCTTGGCTCAATGGATGGTATCTTTGAGGAAATATGTAAGGCGGTAGATACATTATAAATAATTAGAGTAGTTAAGTAGTGAGTAGTAA
Organism: Bacteroides sp. HPS0048; assembly: GCF_964240755.1. Classification (NCBI taxonomy): domain Bacteria; kingdom Pseudomonadati; phylum Bacteroidota; class Bacteroidia; order Bacteroidales; family Bacteroidaceae; genus Bacteroides; species Bacteroides sp. HPS0048. The sequence goes on from NZ_CAXSVC010000012.1 coordinate 113,966, forward strand.
GTAGTTAAGTAGGAATGCTGGCGCAATCATTTGAAGATCTTTTAGTATGGCAAAAAGCTCATAAATATGTTTTAAATATTTATCGGGTGACTAAAGGCTTTCCTAAAGAAGAGATGTTCGGATTGGTTAATCAAATGCGACGTGCCTCTACTTCTATTACTGCTAACATTGCAGAAGGATTTGTAAGAGTAGGGCAGAAAGATAAATTACACTTTTACAACATATCACAAGGCTCATTGGAGGAAACAAGAAACTTCGTTATTCTTTCCAAAGACCTGGGATATATTTCAGAAGAAGATAAAACAGTGCTCCTGGGGTTGGTTTCTGAAGTGAGTAGAATGCTGAATGCTTATTGCCAAGGTCTGCTGAAATATTACTAAATCCATCTTCTACTTACTACTAAACTACTAAATTCTAACTACTAAATATTATGGCTGAATCGAATTTTGTTGATTACGTAAAGATATACTGTCGCTCAGGTAAGGGCGGAAGAGGCTCTACGCACATGAGGCGCGAGAAATATGTTCCTAACGGTGGTCCTGATGGGGGCGATGGCGGAAGAGGAGGCCATGTTATTTTGCGAGGTAACCGTAACTACTGGACGCTGCTCCATCTGAAGTATGACCGTCATGCGATGGCTACTCATGGAGAATCCGGCAGTAAAAACAAGAGTTTTGGTAAGGACGGTGTAGACAAAATAATTGAAGTGCCTTGTGGAACAGTAGTATACAATGCTGAAACAGGAGAGTATATCTGTGATGTGACCGAACATGGACAGGAAGTTATCTTGTTGAAAGGTGGACGTGGTGGACAAGGAAACTGGCATTTCAGAACAGCTACCCGACAGGCACCACGCTTTGCACAACCCGGTGAGCCGATGCAGGAAATGACGGTAATTATGGAGTTGAAACTTTTGGCTGATGTAGGGTTAGTGGGTTTCCCAAATGCCGGTAAGTCTACACTATTGTCTGCCGTTTCTGCTGCTAAACCCAAAATAGCCGACTATCCGTTTACTACACTGGAACCCAATTTAGGCATTGTTTCTTATCGCGACGGGAAATCGTTCGTGATGGCCGATATCCCCGGAATTATTGAAGGTGCCAGTGAAGGTAAGGGACTTGGATTGAGATTCCTGCGTCATATTGAGCGCAACTCTCTTTTGTTGTTCATGGTTCCGGCAGATAGTGATGATATCCGTAAGGAATATGAAATACTGCTGAATGAACTGAGTACTTTTAATCCGGAAATGCTTGATAAGCAGCGTGTACTCGCTATCACAAAAAGTGATATGCTCGATCAGGAGTTGATGGATGAGATAGAACCTACGTTGCCTCAGGGTATTCCGCATTTGTTTATTTCTTCTGTTTCCGGTTTGGGAATTTCAGCATTGAAAGATATCCTGTGGGAAGAGTTGAATAAAGAAAGCAATAAGATAGAAGCTATTGTACATCGTCCTAAGGATGTAAGTCGCTTGCAGGAAGAACTCAAAGCTATGGGAGAGGATGAAGATCTCGAATATGAGTATGAGGACGGCGATGATGACGATGATCTGGATTATGAATACGAAGAAGAGGATTGGGAAGAGAAATGATTTCACTTACAAAAGATAAAAGAATGTTGGGATATGCATCATTGGATGTGTATTCCGACATTTTTCATTTTGTAACCACCCGTATAGGCGGGTGCAGTGAGGGGACATATGCTACATTCAATTGCTCGCCTTTTGCCGGTGACGAGAGGGCATGTGTCCGCCGGAATCAGGAGATCTTGTTTGAAGCAATGCCGGAGAAGCCTCGTGAATTGATTATCCCCCACCAAACACATGGAACGAAGAGTCTGGTAGTGGATGAAACCTTTCTTACCCTTTCTGAAGAAGATAGGTGTACGCGTCTGGAAGGTATTGATGCCTTGATAACTCGTGAGGAAGGTTGTTGTATTTGCGTCTCTACGGCAGATTGTGTTCCTGTATTGCTATACGACAGGCAGCACCAGGTGGTAGCTGCCGTTCATGCCGGATGGCGGGGGACGGTGAATTTTATCGTTGGTCATACACTGGAACAGATGCGGACGGTTTATGGAACGGAAGGTTCGGAGGTTGTGGCTTGTATCGGTCCTGGCATTTCGTTGGAATCCTTTGAAGTCGGTGATGAGGTATATGATACCTTCCGTTTGAATGGTTTTGATATGTCACGTATCTCTTATCGTAAGACGGAGACGGGAAAATATCATATCGATCTGTGGGAGGCCAACCGCCAGCAATTGCTTGACTTTGGTGTTCCCGGTTGCCAGATCGAAGTATCGGGTATTTGTACTTATATTCATCATGATGAATTTTTTTCGGCACGAAGGCTGGGGATTGCCTCAGGACGTATTTTGTCAGGAATAATGAAGAGAGTGACGGAGCCATGATAGGTTAGAGTGAGAAAGTTATAAAGTGGTAGGTTATAGAGTGATAAGGTTATAGAGTTATGTTTTTAGCTTTTATAGTCCTCCTATCTATGAATTTATGACCCTAACTTTATAATCCCCATTTCCTCCATAACCCTATAACCCTATAACTTTATAACCCTCATAACCTTATAACTTTTTTATGATAACAGTATCTAAAGAAATAAAAGAAGCATGTCCCGGTTTTGCGGGAGTAGCAGTCTATGCAGAGGTCAAAAACACAGCTTACTGTGAAGGACTTTGGGAGGAGATAAATGCTTTTACTGAAGAGTTGACTTCGACTACACGGATGGAAGATATTAAGTTGCAGCCGGCTATTGCTGCTACTCGTGAGGCATATAAGCGTTGTGGTAAAGATCCGGGACGTTACCGTCCTTCGGCTGAGGCTTTGCGCAGACGTTTAATGCGTGGTATTCCATTGTATCAGATAGATACGCTGGTTGATTTGATTAATTTAGTGTCGCTTCGTACCGGCTATTCCATTGGTGGTTTTGATGCCGATAAGATAAAAGGATCAATATTGGAACTGGGAATCGGAAAGGCAGATGAACCTTTTGAAGGTATTGGCAGAGGTGTGCTGAATATTGAAGGATTACCCGTATACAGGGATGAAATAGGAGGTATAGGTACGCCTACCAGTGATAATGAACGAACAAAAATGGGATTGGATACTACTCATATCCTTGCAATAGTCAATGGATATAGTGGTGCAGACGGATTGGCTGAAGCGGCTGATATGATACAGGAGTTATTAAAAAAATATGCTGGTTGTGATAGTGCGCAACTATTTTTCTTTGAATAATTATCGAAAGTATGGAAAGCACATTGATTTGGCTATTATGTACTCTTTTTTCTATAGTAAATAATGTAGATTTACCCGAGAAACCACACTTTTCAAGTATGGAGATCAATCATATCCGGGTAGCGACACCGGGATTGTTTACTAAGGATAAGAATCTCTTGTTGCATTTAGACACTCTGACAGAGAATGAATACGCTTTTCCATTGCCTGGTGCAAAGGTTATTTCTCCGTATGGAACCCGGAGAGGACATAGCGGAGCGGACTTAAAAACGTGTGCCGGCGATACGATACGTGCTGCTTTTAGCGGAGTTGTGCGAATGTCAAAACCTTATGCTGCTTATGGAAATGTAGTGGTGATTCGCCATTCGAACGGACTTGAAACCATTTATAGTCATAATGTGAAGAATCTGGTGCAGAGTGGAGACTGGGTATTAGCCGGGCAACCAGTGGCTTTGACCGGACGTACAGGACGGGCTACAACAGAGCATTTGCATTTTGAAACCCGAATTAACGGACAACATTTTAATCCGGATCTCATTTTTAATTTGAAAGAAGGTACTTTACGTAAGGAGTGCGTTCAATGTGTAAAAAAAGGAAATGGAGTAACGGTGAAAGCAATAGCAATAAAGTAATGAATATCTATCTTGAGCTGTTCTTTTATAGAAGTGTATGTCAAGAAAGCCTGACAGTTTTATCATTAATAAGGAATTTCTAAAACGCAGATTAACACAGATTATCGCAAAACTTAGATTTTAAGTGCGATAATCAGTGTTAATCTGCGTTTTAATGACAGGGCAATATACCGTTGTTAGTTTATTTATTCTCAGCAAACTGAATACATACAGGTTTGCTCATCTTTATATTCTTACCGGTATTTTTAAGTAATCCGCTTACTGTGTCTCTTTCGAAAACCTGGATCATATTACTATCCCGGCAGGCTACCAACAAGAACTTTCCGTTAGGAGTTATATTAAAATGGCGTGGATGAAGGCCTGTTAGCTGATAACCAACTTTAGCCAGTGTGCCTTTTTCCGGATTCACTTCAAAGATGGCAATTCCATCCTCTTTCAGTCTGTTGCTTGCATATAAATACTTACCGTCCGGGCTCAGGTGGATATCTGCACTACCTCTTGCCTGTATGGTATCCGCTACAATTGTTTGTATTTCATTCAGCCTCCCGTCCGAATAAGTGAAAGCAATTACTTTTCCGGACAACTCGTTTATTAAATAAGCATACTTTCCGTCTTTACTGAATATCAGGTGTCTTGGACCAGATCCGGGCTGAATGTTTACAGTCTCGGCCAAAGGTCGTGGCAACTCCTCTTTTGAATGTACCGCGTAACGTAATATACGATCGGCACTGAAGTCAGTTGCAAAAATATAATTACCATCCGGAGAGAAGAGCGTACAATGAATATGTGGAGTAGCCTGCCTGTCCGGGTCCGGTCCTGAAGCCGTACCTTGAAACAGCGTATCAACTGATTCTAGAGAACCATCATACCGGATAGGGAAAACAGACATTGTGCCGCCGCTGTAGTTGGCGGTAAGCACTTTTTTCCCATCGGTAGCTACGTAGCATGGATCTTCTCCTTTTGTTCTTTGTTTGTTCAAAAGAGTCAATGTACCCTTCTTCTTGTCAAAGGCAAAAGCGTTGATAGCAGCTGTCGAATCGTTTTCTTCGCTGACAGCGTATACAAATCGATTGTCGGGTGAGAGAGTAAGATAGGAGGGGTTTGATACTTCTATTTCACTAAGTGGAGTTGCCACGCCGCTTTCTTCATTGAAACGAAATGTATAAATGCCTTTACTGCTACCTGATGTATAAGTACCCACCAGCATAGTCAATTCATGTTCTGCCCGTTGTTGAGATGCATTGCGGGTAGTACAGGCGGATGACAGCATGCTGGCGGCACACAGGCCGATAACCAATCTGAACATAGTTTATTTCTTTTTCAACTGTTCCAGTTTCACTTCTGAGATACCCACACGGTCGCTGCCCAGTACGATACGCAGATCGCTTGCAGTGGTTCCTTTGAAACGGAAAGGAAGCAGTTTGTTATACTCTTTTACAGTGCCTGAGTATACGGTAAGGAATTGTCCTCCGCCACCCGAGAGTTGAATTTCAAATTCGGCTGGTAGTCCGTTGGCGCGGCTGAAGGCTATGGAAACTCCGTCTACTTTGGCTCCGTTCTCAAGAGCAAAGGTAATATAATCTCCTTTATTTCCTTCCCAGACAGTGGATAAATTATTATCAAGTACATTATTCTTCATTTCTCCGTTAGTGCTGGCACTGACAGGGTTGGCTGTTTTTGTTTGTCCTGTCTCTATGGCACCATACTCTTTTACAGTCAAGATATCACTTAACCGGATATCTTCCGAAGAAGCACCCAGCATGATGCTGAAGTCTCCCGGTTCTACTACCCAATCGTTTTTGGCGTTGAGAAGTTCCAGTGCTTTACGGTCGAGAGTGAATGATACTTCTTTCGTTTCGCCCGGTTGCAGATGAATACGTTCAAATCCTTCAAGATTTTTTTCGTAGGTAGTGACGCTACTCAGGATATCGCGTACATAAAGTTGCACCACTTCATCTCCGGCACGTTTTCCAGTATTGGTTATTTTACAACGCACTTGCACTTTTTGGTTGGGAGTAATAACTTTGGGAGAAATACTGATATCCGAATATTCAAATGTAGTATAACTCAGCCCATGCCCAAATGGATAAAGGGCACCATTCACACGCGACATATTACCTTTCGGACCGGGATTCTTACCACCGTCAATTTGAGAAGAAGGTTTGCAGGGAAAGTTAAAGGGGATCTGGCCTACACTTTTCGGAAAAGTGACTGTAAGCTTCCCACCCGGATTATAGTCACCAAACAGTACGTCGGCTACTGCCGTTCCTCCTTTCGATCCCGGATACCAGGCTTCTATAATAGCAGGTACAAATTTATCTGCCCAGTTTACAGAGAGCGGACGTCCGTTGATAAGTACCAGTACAACTGGTTTGCCTGTAGCCTGTACTGCTTTCAGCAGGTCAAGCTGACGTCCCGGAAGATCAAGACTGCTGCGGGATTTATTTTCTCCGCAGGTCCGTTGTCCACCACCCAGTACCACTACTGCTACATCTGCCTCTTTGGCTTGTGCCACTGCTTTGTCTATTTTGTTCTGTTCATCGTTTGTCAACGGATAGTCAATGATTTCCGACTCCGGCCAGTTGGCATCTACCAATTCACAACCTTTGGTGTAGAGCACCTCGGCTTTTCCGTCTACTTTCTGACGGATACCACTGAGCACGGTAGTCACATCCACTGCTAATGGTCCGTAATGAGTCAGTGCATAGGCTGTTTCGTCTGCATTGGGACCACAGACAGCTATCTTCCTGATAGAAGCTACATCCAATGGAAGTGCGTTCTTGTCATTTTTTAGTAGTACAATCGATTCGCGGGATGCCTGCAAAGCTACGATTTCATTTTCTTCTTTCTCTACTTCTTCATCTGCTCCTTTCAAATCTGTCTGATAGGGAGTATCAAAAAGTCCGACGAGAAATTTTACCCGTAGAATATCACGTACACGGTCATTGATAATCTCTTCACTTAGTCCGCCTTCTTGTACCAGTTCCCGTAAAGGAAGTACGTATGAATCTGGTGAACGGAAGGTACAACGCACGTTCAGTCCCGCTTCAACGCTCTGGCGAACGGCCTCTTTCATATCTTTGGCAGTACCGTGTTTTGTATAGAGGTATTCTACTGCATCACTGTCGGAAACTACATATCCGCGGAAACCCATTTGTCCACGCAAGCGCGTCATCAGCCAGTAGTAGCTACTTTGGACAGGGAGCCCGTCATAGTCGTTATACGAACTCATCACACCCAGCAATCCAGCTTCTTGAATAACCCGTTTGAAGGGATAAACGTGTATCATTTCTACTTCGCGCGGAGACATTTGTGGATCTACTCGTGCCATGCCTTCACGGGCACCCTTGTTGTTGCTGTAAGCGATAAAGTGCTTTCCCGTAGCAGCTACCTGATAGTTGTGTTGCATGCCTTTTACCATTTCGATGCCCAGTTCGGCTACGAGATAGGGCGATTCTCCATATACCTCTTCATAGCGTCCCCAACGCTGGTCACGTCCCACATCGAGTATGGGAGCGTATACATTGGTGTATCCCAGCATGCGTGCTTCCCGGCCGGTGATGAGTCCTACCTGATGGATGAGTTTACGGTTCCAGGTATGTCCTAATCCCAATTGGGTAGGAAAATTGGTTGCCTTGTAACTTTCTACTCCACGAATTCCCTCATTGGTGAAATCTACGGGAATACCCAATCGGGTTTCTTCGATAAAGAAACGTTGTACTTCATTTAAAGCCCAGGCATGACGCGAAGCAGGCCATACGTTCTCATTATCCGAGGGGGGTAAACCCCATTGTTGGAATCCATTGAGATGCTCGTCGATAGCTCCCATACCATCTTTCCACAACATTTGTTTCCATTCGGGAGTGGGTAATGCATCTTTCAGTACCCGTTTGTATCCATAGAGGGTCACCATTTGGCAGGTTTTCTCGTTCAGGTTCATCTGACTGAGTAAGTCTTCAATACGTGCATCGATGGGAGCAGTGGGATCTTCGTATACATCTTTGATGCCGTTTTTATTGAAATCTATCCAGCTTTTTTTATACATTTCGGTTTTTACCGGTTTATATACGGCAGGTAACTTCATTGTTTTTTGTGCCGAAAGTATCGGAGTACTTCCTAAGAGCAGAGTCGCAATGATAAGTTTTTTCATGGTATGTAGTTTTATTAATAATACTCTGAGGGTCAAAGATAGTGTATCTTTATGATAAGGAAGGGATAAAATAGTCCGAAAACAGGAGGAAAATGATCCGGAGGGGTATTTTTATTCATTACTTTGAGGAGTTGTGTAGAATGATTGATAATATTTGTGAATACATGGCACAATGTCACGAAAGATTTTCTATCTTTGCAAAACTATATCTGGGGTTGACTGGATTTGACAGCGGGCAGAAATAGTGAGTAAGCATGCAGTGCGTCGTTGATTGGCACTTAAATCTCAGTCCTCAAAATTTTATCTGGCGAAACTAATTACGCTCTTGCTGCTTAATCGAATCATAGTAGATTAGCTTAATCCAGGCACCAGGTGCCAGGACGAGACATCACTCGGAAGCTGTTGCTCCGAAGCATTCCGGTTCAGTGGTGCAGTTACATCGGGGATAGCCTGAAGTGGCCTCGCGTTTTGGGTGAAACTTAAGAGGATAAGGTAATGGTTGATGGCTTTGGTTCTGCCGTTACACGAAAAATTAGGCAAAGATAAGCATGTAGAAAGCTTATGATTTCCTCGTTTGGACGAGGGTTCGACTCCCTCCAGCTCCACTTTAAAGCAAATGAAAGCTCTGATTATCAGAGCTTTTTCTTTTTGCTAATAGTCTTACTCCCCCATCTTACTCCCCATTAAAAGTTCTTTTGAATTTATACTATTTTAACTTCCAATTTTAACCGCAAGCGGTACAAATAGAATTAATCTGCAATTTACAGATTTAGTGATACGGCAATATAGACACACAACTTTCCCCAATTTATCACATTCAACATACCACGAAATAAAAGATATTTAGTACCTTTGATAACAACTTAATAAATAAAAATATGACTAACAAAACATCAGAAAATCAGGAATCCAATTCCTATGAGCAAATGCCACAAGCTATAGAATTAGAAAAAGCAGTATTAGGTACATTAATGATAGAGAATAACGCTTACTGGAGTATCTGTGACATTCTTCATCCAAATATATTTTATGATTGCTGTAATAAGTCAATTTATACGGCAATGAAACGATTAGGAGAACAAGACTCTCAAATCGATCCTCTACTTGTCCAAGAACAACTAAAAAGAATGGATGAACTGGAAAAAGTAGGTGGTAAGCAGTATATAGATGAATTGATCAGTAAAGCAGCACCTATATCTAAAATTGAGTATTATGCTTATCTCATCCAACAAAAGTATAAAAGCCGCCAACTCATCACTCTTGCATCTCAAGTTAAAATTAAAGCAAATGATGAAACTACGAATATTGATGAATATATTTCTTTAGTAAAACAGGAATTAACCAAAATAGCTTCGCCTACCTCAAACAAAGGGTATACACAAATAAATCCACTTATAGAAGAAGCGTACCGCTCTATACAAAAAACAGCAGTAAAAGCAGATGGTATCAGTGGATTGAAAACGGGATTTACTAAATTAGATAAAATGACTTCTGGATGGCAAAATGGAGATCTGATAACAATTGGTGCTCGTCCAGCTATGGGAAAAACAGCTTTTATAATATCCATGCTTAAGAATATGGCTGTCGAATTTAAAACACCAGTAGCACTATTCTCACTTGAAATGACAGAAACTCAATTGGTAAATCGTTTTATATCTAACACTTGTGACATTCCCAATGTGAAAATATTGAGTGGGCAACTTGCGTCTTATGAATGGCAACAAATAGATGGAAAGTTGAAAGAATTAATAGAAGCTCCACTATATCTTGATTTTACATCAATTACAAGAATTGATGATCTTTGTGAAAAATGCCATCATTTAGTAAAAGATCACGGTGTCAAACTTATAGCCATTGATTACATACAGTTACTCTATTGCAACATAAGATATACAGATAATAGCAGATATTTGGAATTAAATTATTTCACAAGAAGGCTAAAATCTCTAGCTAAAGAGCTTCAAATTCCCATTATCGTTTTATCGCAATTGAACCGTAACCTTGAGTCTCGCGAAGGTTATGAAGGTAAGCGACCTCAATTAATAGATTTACGAGATAGTGGTACTTTATGTGATGACTCGGATATAGTTATTTTCATTCATCGCCCAGATTATTTCAATATGCTTCAAGATGATAGAGGAAATGATTTACGTGGAATGGCGGAAATTATAATAGCCAAACACCGCAATGGTGCATTAGGCAGCCTATTGCTTAGGTTCAAAGGGGAATATAATCAATTTTCGAATCCAGAAGATGATATGAATAATCAAAAATGCAATGAAGAAAATTATAGTCTTAAGTCAAAAATGCAAGATTATGACAACCCTTTTGGAAGTGATGGTCCATTACCGTTTTAAAACCTCCTCTCAAATCACCTCAAAACCTAATATATGAGAAAGAACAAATAGATAAGAAATAAATAATATATAAGCGGTTGGATAATGCTAAAAACAAAACATTATCGCACCGAGAGATTAAATCCCTATTTTCAGTTTTGATTATACAAGTTATGATCACTGGAAATGGGGATTTTCTCGTATCTATATTCTTTTGACTTAGGGAGCTAAAGGCTCTCTTTATTTTTTTTCCATCACTTACCACCCACTTCTATTCATTTGAAAGCCTTATTTATGAATTAAAACAATGAATTATTAACAATTAAAGAATAGGAGAAATAACAATGAAAAAATTAAAATTGATTATTGAAGTAGTAAAATTTATAGGAATCATAGCGCACCTTTTGGAAGCCTTTGATTACATAGAATCCTTTATTAAAAGGAGAAATCAAAAAAAAGTAAATCCCGTAGGATTTAAAACAGAAGAATGATCATGACTAAATTCGAGAAGATCGAAACGGGTCTGATTATAGTTTTTGAAGTTGTACTATGTACGCTTAAAAATGCAAAGAAATTTAGAAACCTTTTGAAGAAGAAGGTCTCAAAAACAAAAACAGAGTAAGAAACAATTTAAAAACAAATAAATATGGAAACAAATTTAAGTATCATCCCACAAACAGGGATGGCAGTAATGAGAAGAAATATATTAGATCAAGAAATAGAAGATGCAGTTATAGTAGAACCAAACGTAATGGTTGAAGAAGATCATCCTCATTTCATAGAAAGTAATACCAATGAAATCACATTGGAAGAACTTAAGAACAAATGTGTTGTTCCCGTTTTTGGGGATAATTCATTAACAATCAGCCACCAAAACTTTATACAGAAAGTTTATCAGGCTGCAAATGATTGCTTTCTAGGAGAACAATTAGGAAATATAGAGTGCCGGGTATCGCATCCGGTCATTGGCAGAATTCCGACTGCTCTCCATAAAAAAGCAAGCGAACTCAGAGAAGACGAAAAGACTTTGTTTTATCAAAGAATGGCATTCTGCTTTGAGATTAAATCCATAAGTAAAACACTCAATGGAGAAGAAGTACATCTTTGTATAGGCGGTGTACGCAGTTATCACGAAGAAAATCTTTATTCAAGGAAAAGTCCGGAGAAATTTAAAATATTCATCGGCTACCGAGTAAAGGTTTGTTCAAATCTCATGCTAACTTGTGATGGATTAAAAGAGAAACTGGAAGCTATGTCTGATTTGGATATATACCAATCGGCAATAAAACTATTCACGTCTTTTGAACCAGAAGCAAATCTAAGACTTTTAGAGAATCTAGGACGCACTAGATTAACAATTCAACAGTACTGTCAATTAATAGGTCGGCTAAGACTTTATCAAGTATTACCACTGTCAGAACAGAAAGAACTACCGACAATCCTTTTAGGAGATTCGCAAATAAATGCAGCTACCAAAGGCTTTGTGTCAAATGAAAACTTTGGAGAAAGGGGATTAGGTAGTATATCTTGTTGGCAACTAATGCAGTTATTAAATGAAGCGGCTAAGTCGAGTTATATTGATAAATGGTTGGAAAGAAATCAGAACGCAACGGATATAGCTATTGGAATTCAAAAGGCATTAACTGGAGAAGATAATGGCTTTTCATGGTTCTTGTCATAAGAAAAAGATATGTACCGAAGAGGGTATCACTAATAAAACAGTGGTATCCTCTTTTATTTTTAAACAACTTTAAAAAAACAGATATGAAAGATTTAAGATTAAAGTTCAAAGGGATTGATGATTGGAATCGTCCTGTATTTATGGATGATAACGGTCGGTATTTTGGTGATACAGATCATCTATTTGATTATACAGCTAGTAAAGATGATGTCCTTAATTTCTACAGGAATATGCCACTGAATAATTGCATCTGCTATTTCGGTCAGCAGTTCGGTTGTGAACCAATGGGGATAGAAATTAAGTCGAATGTAAAAATCATATTAGAATAAACACTTTAAATGAAATGTTATGGAAAGATTTGAATTAGAAAATAGTAGAGAATTTAAGGCAGCAATGGAATTGGAAAATGCTTTAAATGATATGTGTTTTGATTATAAGAAGTTTGCAGAAAGTTTTAAGTTTTATCATCCGACACTACAGCAATCTTTGTTCAGATTGATCAGGGAGATTATCTATGTTCAGGCAGATAATGAAAGACGCTATGATGCCCGGAATATAGCTTCCCATGAAGTAGCAAAGAAATTGGTGAAAGTGAGAGTAACGGAATGCTTACCTTATATATAAATATGTATTTGGAATGTACTTGTTCGCAGATCTCGATAGAGAAATGGAAACAGAAAATGAAAAATAGCCGACCACTTAATTATGGTTGGTTAGTAAGACGGATCAAGAAACAACTACCTTTATTATATAAGGAGCTATGTTTGGAATTCTATAATCCGTGGGAAAATCAATGCAGAGTGAATCGAGATTACTACATTCTCGTTCATTCAGCGATAGAGTATTTTATAAGAAAAGAGTAAATATCAGAAAAAAGAAAATCTGATATGCTTAATCAAATGAAAGAGGAGACTGCTTTGCGGTGGTTATCCTCTTTTTGTGTTCAAATCAAGAGTGTGTTCAAATAAATCTGATAGACGGTTTTGAATACATCTTTTTGTGTTATCAATTTAATCAAAGAATAATATGAAAACAAAAAATAAAACAGCAGTAATTTATGCTCGTGTCAGTTCAAACAATGATAGACAGGACACAAGTAGACAAATCAAGGATTTGGAAAATTATGCTAAGTCACAAAATATAGAAATAGTGAATATCTACGAAGAGCATATCTCAGGTGCAAAGAAAATTGAGGAAAGACATATTCTTGGAGAATGCTTGGAATACTGTAAACGTGAATCTGTGAATTTCCTCCTTTTATCAGAATTAAGCAGACTGGGGAGAAGTACATTACAGGTTCTTCGTTCTTTAGAAATGCTACATGAATCCAAAGTATCGGTTTACATACAAAACTTAGGATTATATACTTTGCAGCCAAATGGAGAAGTTAATCCAATTGCCAGTATTATGGTAACAGTATTAGCCGAAATGGCAAACATAGAACGAAGTAATATCCAGTATCGCTTAAATTCCGGCAGAGAAAATTATATCTCAAATGGAGGTAAGCTAGGTAGAAAAACTGGTTCAACTAAAACGGAGGAAAAGAAAAGGGAGGAATATAAAGAGACCATTATCTTATTAAAGAAAGGTTATAGCGTCCGGAATATTGCTAAACTTCAAGGAATCGGAATTTCAACAGTTCAGAGAATTAAAAATCAATTTTTGACAGATAAATAGAAATTAGAGGGTGAAATTCCCTCTTTTCTTTTTCTTTCCCTGTATCTTTACGTCTCGAAAGATCTAATTTCCTTATCTTTGAAGAAATAATACTCATAACAAGAGCGTCATATTGAACAAAAAAGCTATCTTTGCAGTGTTCGACTAAGAGAAATGGTCGAATATATAGAAAGCGTTTTTGCTTTATCCTAAGATCGAAATCTGGAAAATTTCAAGGCAAAGGGATAGAGACAATATGACGCTCATTCTGTTTTGTATATGTACTTGATACAGCCAATATTGTATCTCTACATAACAATATGGCATGGGGTATTGTTTCTTCACTCATTTTTGCAAGGTTTTTCCAGATACCTGATCTTAATGAGTAGCAGACAAGTCTCATGCCTTTCTTATATACAAACGTTTAATCAAACTAACGGCTGAATTCGGAGACTTATAGGCGTATAGGAGAATGAAGCCATGATCAAATTAGATTCAATAATAGACTTACATAAAGTCCTATTATTGGTTATGCAAGAGGTAGATTGCAGAAAACATTTCTCTTTAAAAAGACTTATAATAGAAATATTTTTACTCTTTTCATTATCAGCTATAGCCCAAATGAAAAAGCCTACTATCATGATTCTGCCAAGTGATAATTGGTGTGCCACCCGATATTTTACTAAAGTTTATGAAAATTCAGGACAGAAGGAAGTCTATTCCGACTATCGCAGGGCATTCTTAGAGGATAGCGAACTCGGTCCAGTAATTAGTAAAATTGGAGAGTTATTAACTCGACAAGGATATAGTCTAAAAGATGCTGAACAAGCTGTGAAATCTTTGGAAACTAGCATTGCAGAGGATGAAGTTACTTATAGTCGTACAAGTAATAATAGACTAGCTATATCACCTTTAGATTTACTAAAGCAAAGGGTTAAATCTGATATATTAATTCAAGTAAACTGGAATGTAAAAAGGGAATCTATATCATTCACAATAGAAGCGTTTGATACATATACAGATAAAAGAATAGCAACTGCAACAGGAACTAATGAAAGAGGAAAAGCTATAATACCTATACAACTTGAAAATGCTATTAAAAAGCATATTAAGACATTTGATGAGCAGATGGATAGCTATTATCAAAGCATGCAGGCTAATGGCAGGGAAATTGCAGTAAATATACAAGTATGGGATAACTCAGATATTGATCTAGAAACAATATATGAAGGTGATGAACTTATTTATCATATTCAAAATTGGCTATCTCAAAATACAGTAAGATCGCAGTTTAACTTAAGTGATGCCACAGAAAACTTTGCTCATTTTGAACAAGTAAGAATTCCATTAGCTAAAAAAAACATGGCATTAGACGCAAGAGGATTCGTTAGAGAGTTACAGAAGTATTTACAGCAGAACCCTTATAGTATAACATCTAAGATTATTATGCAAGGTTTAGGAAAGGCAACATTAATTATAGGAGAAAAATGATGAGAAAAATAATGTTAATATGTTGTTTGTTGTCTTTATTGACATTAAACACACATTCAAATACGGTTAGTGGAATAGCGATAAATGTTCATGTTACAGAAAATATTTCTTTGTCACAAGAAAGCAGAAATTACCTTTCAGACAAAGTTTCACAATTACTTTCAGAGAATAATGTTTTAGGGAAAAATTATAGTGATAGATTTTATTTATTGGTAAATGCAAATGTCGTTGAAAAGAATATTGTAGGTGGATTACCTCAACGAATCTCACAAAAAATAGAAATGACTTATAAGATAGGAGATGCTATTGATAACATTATTTATTCTACATATTCACAAACTTATATTGGTATTGGTACAACTGAAATAAAATCTCAGATCAATGCTTTCTCTAAAGTTAAATCAAATACTCTCTATAGTCATTTTCTTGAAGAAGCTAAAAAACGTATCATTGAATTTTACTCACAACAATGTGAAAGTATCATTCAAGAAACAGAGATATACACCCAAAACAAAGAATATGATAAAGCCATATATAAATTGTCACTGATTCCGCATGGTGTAGATTGCTATAGTGAGGCTTTAAATCAGATGAGAATAGTTTATTCGGATAAAATTGGATATGAGAATCAACGTTTATTAGATAAGGCTCAACTAGCATGGAATAGTAAACCGAATAAAGAAGGAGCACAAATAGCTATTGGTTATCTTGAACAAATGAAAACAGACAAGAGTAATCAAAAAGAGATAAAAAAACTTCTATCTTCCATGAATGCAAAACTCCAGTCTGACGAAGAAAAAGAATGGGAGTTCATGTTAGAGCAATATGAACAAGAGCAAGTTTTGAAACAACAAAAGGAACAAAATGATACAGATATACTTAACACTTGTATTCAAATAGGATATGATTTTTTATCAAAGAATTTGCAGCCTATCAATATAATTAAAAACATACTACTATGGTAAAATTGAGATTTTTTATTACATTTACATTGCTTGCTATTTTTACATTGCTATTAAATGCCCAAGAAATTGAGGTTATTTCCTCAGGGCAAGGTAAAACTGAGGAGGAAGCAACAAGGATCGCTCTTCGTAATGCTTTAGAGGACTCTTATGGGACTTTTATTTCTTCATCGTCTATTATTTCTAATGATATTTTGGTTTCCGATGAAATTATATCATTAGTGCAGGGGAACATAAAAAAATATAAGATATTGAACAGTACTCAATTACCAGATATGCAAATTTATGTTACGGTTAAATCGATTGTAGCCTTAAATAAACTATCTGATTTTTGTCAAAGCAATGGAATGAATATAAAGTTTGAAGGTGCTTCTATAGTTATGAATATCGAACAGCAAATTTTTAATGCAAAAAATGAGGAAAAAATCATCAACAATATAAAAGAACAGATATTGCGAATGATGAATAATGTGAACATATACGATTATAAAGTAGAAAGCATCAATAATCATGGAGAGAATATCCAACTTGAGATTTCTGCGACTGAAAATCAAAACGGAAAACTATTGTATGATTTATTATTCAAGACTCTGGCTTCTATAAAATTAAATAGAAATCAAAAAAACACATTGGATAAGCTTGCAATAGATTATCACTCTTTACAGAAACTTAATAAACTGCATATTAGTCCTACTTTTTATTTAGCATTACCATTTTCTTTAGGTAGTTTTGCTCTCTTTTTATTACCGGATGGAAATTATGAAGATAATTTCAGTAATGGAATGAGTGGATTGTACTATTCTTCGAACATCTATGTTAGAAGTTATAATACCAAAAATACGATAAACGAATTAATACAAAAATGGAACGGCAGTCTAATAAAATATAAACTGATTGATAATAATGGTGTTGAATACAATTTCTCCCCCGGAAATATTAAACATAAAAAGACAAGAAAGAAGAATATGAAATATGATTCACCCTACTTATCAAAAACAAAGCACATATTTACTTATGATATAGAATTGCCATTAGATAAAATAAAGAAAATTAAATCATTTGACATTATACCATTATGATAAGATTCTATAAAGTACTCTTTATTTTTCTGCTTTATCAAAGTAGCAGTTTTTCACAAACGATAAATACCGAAAAAAATGATCTTACCAAATTTCTTAAACGCCAATATGAGAAAGAAAAATGTCAAGGTATTAAAATTGTGGAGGATTATAATAAAACCTATTTAATATCTATTTTGGCACTAAATGAAAAGAAATATCCTTCAACAAGTACAATGCACCGAGTAGCAAAAGTTAAATCTGCTCAACAGATAGGAACTTTTATCAACGGAACTAGTATTTTGTCTGAAACAATTATTAAGACTTATGAAAACATAAAGGATAGCGTAACAACAGAAATCATAGAAATAATCAGAGAAAAAAGTGCTAGTTTTATAAAAGGAATGGAGCTTTTAACATGTTTCGCAGATCAAGAAAATTTAATATTTATTTATTGTATAGAAATTAATCAAGTCCGTAAAAACAAAAAATGAGGTGCGTGTTGGGTTCTCAAAACAGAAAGTTTTTTTCTGTTATATCGTGAATAAATCTATATCAGTTATTAAGGGACGGAGCATTTGATAAAGTGCTCCGTTTTTTATTTTCTCCTCACTCAAAAAAATGCCGAAACTCTACTACGAAGCCGTGAGATTCCTAACTATGAATTAAATACTTAAAGTTATGACAGACACATCTCAACTCTGGTATTCACTCAACAAAGATTGTGGTGACATACCAAAAACTCTGGTAGAATTATCCTTGGATTCGAAAGAGACAACAAATAAATTCTCCGATGATATAAAAGCTTTAGGAGAATATTTTCCTCAACTGGCTTCTTTATTGGCAACGAACAAGAATGAGCAAGGATTAATGCTGGAAATAAGCCTTAAAGAGATTTTCGTTCTATGCCCACGTGGAAGATGTAGGCTAGACAGATATTCTAAGCTCCAAGAATACCTGAATAAAAATTATAATGTAACCTTAATTATTAAATCACAAAAACAAAAGACTGACTTATGAAAAATTGTTTAACAGCCAATAACAGAGCCTTAATCACAATTGACACGCAGGTACAAGACTCCTTAAACGAACACACAAGAAGATTCACTTTATTTAGAACACAAGAACTGAAAAAGCATAAGTCGGATGTGACATTTCAACCAGCTTATTAGGATGAATATACTTGTAGCATGTGAAGAAAGTCAAGCGGTATGCAAGGCTTTCAGAAAAAGAGGTCACTGTGCTTTTAGTTGTGATCAGCTTGGTTGTAGTGGTGGACATCCGGAATGGCACTATCAAGGG
The DNA here is from genome assembly GCF_964240755.1 of Bacteroides sp. HPS0048. Classification (NCBI taxonomy): domain Bacteria; kingdom Pseudomonadati; phylum Bacteroidota; class Bacteroidia; order Bacteroidales; family Bacteroidaceae; genus Bacteroides; species Bacteroides sp. HPS0048. Next base: position 132,484 of record NZ_CAXSVC010000012.1, read on the forward strand.
GATATGTTCGATATTATAGTAAACAGAGGAGGAACACTACAAAACAGGAAAAAAAAAATTTTGGATGGAGATTGGGATATTATGATTGCCCATCCACCTTGTACCTATCTTTCGGTCAGTGGAGCTAAATGGTATTATCATCCTGACGATAGTAATTTACCGATTACTGAAAGGAGACCACATCCACTTTATCCGAATAGAGCGGCAGACAGAGAAGAAGCTGTTCAGTTTTTCATGTCCGTAGCTAGTGTAGGAATCAAGAAGATAGCCATAGAAAATCCTGTTGGCATAATGAGCACTCGATGGAGAAAGCCGGATCAGATCATAGAACCTTGGCAGTTTGGCGATGAAGCTTCAAAAAAAACATGTCTGTGGTTAAAGAATCTTCCTCAACTGATGCCAACAAAAATAGTAGGAAAGGGAGAGTTTGTCATATCTAAGAACGGGAACAAATCACCCAAATGGTACACAGACATTTTCGTTTCAGGAGTATCGGCAGAAGAAAGGAGAAAATTGAGAAGTAAAACATTTCCTGGTATAGCGAAAGCAATGGCAGTACAATGGGCAGCCTAAATACCAAACTCCAAGAATACCTGAAAGAACATCTGGAGCAGAATTAATTAAATCACAAAAAACTAAGTAACAGCATGAAAGTAAAAAGATTTTCAACAGCAAGAGATGAAGAATTGAAATGTACTGATTCCGTAAGCTATATTGATGAGAACGGTATCTTATACCCCCGACTAGCAAAGATGCCAATACAGGACTTGTCTTTGATAGCCAATTTTAGAGTGGAAACGATGAAGCGTTATTATACAGGAGATATACGGGAAGTAGATTACCCCATAGTCGAGCTTCTAATGGACGGGCTCTCTGATATTCCAGTCAGACACAGAATCAGTTGTTTTGAGAATGCAGTATTCATCCAATTAAAATATCCCCCTCAACTATATGGGACTGATGATGCTAATTATGTACATATAGAATTGGCTGCTCATATATTCAGTCTGACTACCTCTGATATGACAGATATAGCGGATGAAGACAGGGAATTATATGAAGATGAAGATGGGCATTCATTGATTAGCCTAAAATGGCTAATAGATATATATGAGGATCGGTTATGCCAACTTGTTAATTACGAGAAACTAAGTTTCAAAACTGACGGACATGGAGAAATATCAATAATAATAGAAAGAAAACTAGAATAATATGAAAAAGAAAATATTTGTAATGGGCAAGGTTTATGATCTCGCCAAACAAGAAATTAGTGAAATAGAGAATGGAATACAGATGGATTTAGATAAGTTCTCTGCTGGTGGGATTAGATTCAAAATAGATATTACATCCGAGAAGACTTTGGAGCTAATATTCACTCGCCAATATAGGGACGGAGAAATTGATTGGCTTAATTATGATTCAAAGACAATTTATTGCACTGACGCAAAGATTATAACTGGTCATGGATTCGATGGTTTTAGAGTTCCCGTCTATTGGGGAGGAGTCCCATACGGTTATCCATTCTTTATGCCAAAGGAAGAATTTATTAATTGCTACAAGAAGTCAGCAGTGAAACTTGGAGGAAGCAGGTTAAAATTTGCGGAAGTTGGAATAATGCCAGATAAGATTATTTTAGCGTTAGCATATTAAAGAAAAGGAAGGTAGTTGTAAAAGACTATCTTTCTTTTTGTTTTTTCTATCAACAAATGTAACACGGCTCTTAGAACAATACTTATCAAAGAATGTATGCAATAAAAACTGATTAATTTGTTTTTTTGTATATTTGAACACAAAATACATCATACTAATAGTAAACTTCAAGTCAATATGAAAAAGATTATTTTTATAATGTTATTAGGATTAGTCTGTAACACAATCAATGCCCAAATTGTGACTAAACAAGAATTAGAAGAATATACTAACATAGGTGATATGTCTTGGTCAGCAAAGGCTAAGGAGCTATCCAATGAATATCAGTTGAATGAATTGGGCGAACTATCATTATCGATTATAAAAGAGTATAAAGGTCAGTCCAAATCTCAATTATATCGTAAAATTATGGATTGGATCATATCCATGTCTTCCGATGCAAAGTCGGCTATACAGGTATCAAATGAAGAAGAAGGAACAATCATAGCACGTTGTTATCTGCCTAATATTGCAAAACGTACTATGGGAGATAATTCATATAGAGTAAGTATTCGACCACTTCTTAAATTTGATTTTAAAGAAGAACGCATTCGAATGACATATACCCTACAGAACTATGAGGTATTGAAGATAAATGACGATAGTGGGTATGTAATAATGTTCAGTGGAGGTTTTGGTGTAACAGGTAATGGCATTACTAAAGATACCCAAATATGGGCACTTTCTGGTTGTTATCCATTTGCAAAAGACATACAATACCCTAAAGTGACATCATCACGAGCTTTTGTTTATTCACTATCATGTTATAAAATCCTTGTAGACAAAATTGATACAGTTCTAAAGAAACCATTGCAAACAAGTGATGATTGGTAAACATTCTCTTAATAATTAGCAAAAACTTTCACTTGATCATCCTTGTATTTTTCATATCTTCTTATCAATCGTCTTTTTTGTAAAGAATCAAATAAAAAAATGTTGTACTCAGTGTTAGCGAATGTTGGTTTATGCTGTTTTTTAAATAATCTTTGATAACTCCATCCAAGTTGCTCAGTTAAACTTTGGAGTTGGGAATCTGTTAGCTCCTCAATCTGCTTATTCAAAAGCCTAATTTTGTTTTCTTTTGTAGAAGAGCTATTGATCAAGCTTTCAATAACATCAAAATTCAAGAGAATACATTGCGGAAAATTAGCCAATATATCGCACGTTAGCTTTGCAATATCTTTATTTTCAATTATGAAACTATCGCTAATTTTCTCAATAATCTCTATTTTATTATTATTTGTGACTATATCTGATTTTAACAATGATAAAACATCATCCTTTTCCAGCCCTATCTCATTAATTATCGGCAGCAATTTATTTTGTTGCTTTTCTATAAGTCTTATATGTTGTTTAGGAAAATACTCTTTAAGTCTATTGAAATTATCTACCGTAAGAGTTAAAAAGTTAGTATTTACCATCCATTCTACTTTATCTTTATTTAAGTGTTCAAAGTTCAAACTATGCCATACATACGGAACTGACTTTAGGAGGCTGATATAGCTTGCATATTGTAAATCATTACAGTTTATAATCATAAGTGAAAATGTTTTAATAATCTCTTTAGATTTTTCTTTTAATTCAATTTCGATTGACTGTTTAGAAAGTAAATTATAATTTTCTTCTTGATTTAAATAGCGTACCAATATTTCATCTAAAGTACTACCTTCTGTCAATGTCTCATAATATAGATATAGATTTCTCCAAGTTGCAACAATTTTATTCTCATTGATTAATATTTGTTGAACTTCGCAACTTTGCACTTTTGAAATATCAGATACTAGAATTTCTTGTTTTAAAATAATGCTAGTTTTTGCCGAACTACTTAGGCTGTCATTATTGAGTAGTTTAACAACACTTTCTTCAGTTTCTTTTATGTTCTTTTCTAATTTCAAAAATATGTTATTTATGTAAGTGGAGATATTATTTTCAACATAATCTATAAGGTTTTTACTTCTTGAATCTAAAATAATTGAATAGTTTGATTCTGCCAAATCACGTTTGTCAATGTTATCATTGTATAGCAACAACATCATTGATATGTTTGCATCATTAATTTCATAGAAATTATTTTCATATATATAATCAAATAACGATTTTGTTACTTTATCAGGAGAGTCTAGTTGTTTAAACTTAATATTAAGCTTCTTTATTAGAGCGCTCGTTTTGCTTTCATAAGAATTGTCAATTAGAAAAATGAAATCAGGCAGAGTGTTTATGAAGCCTGATAATTTGTTATCTCTATTCATCTGCAAAATATCATCCTCATCTGCGTATTCTATAATTAGTTTCAAATAGCTTTTTAATTTATCATCATGATAAATAATTGCTTTCTCATGCTCGTGCATGTAGTACCACCAATTATTCCAAGAGTTACAAATTGACTTTATAAATAAGGGTAAATTTTTCCCTCTTTCTATATATTCTTCGATAAATGTTACTGAACTATCTTTTTCATTACTTAGAACGAACATAATATCTTTATATTTAGCTTTATACTTATCAATATTCTCAGATAAAAAATCTAATAAACTAAAGTTAAGAATTACATCTCGTTTAAAGTACTTGTCAGGAATTTCCTTAATCAGATTTCCTATTTTATCAGATAATTTATAATCAAAAGGAGAAGATTTTCCACTCTTCACTTTTCTTTTAAATATTTCGTCTGCTCTTGTTGTGTTTCCTTCGTGAAACAAGGATATATAATCTTCGTAATCTTCATTAATATAACCATTAATCAAAAGTGTTCTCATCATTTGATTATTCGAAAAGTTCTCCAAATATGGCTCAATATCAATTTCTTGGAATATTTCCTGTAAACTCTTTGATACTATTTCTTTCTTTTTATTTTTTAATTGTATGATTTCGTTTTTTAGTTTACTTATTTTATCATTCGCTTTGCTCAAAACAAGTTCTTCTCTCTGTTTATAAGGAATTGGACTAGAAACACCTGCAATACTTCCAAATGTTACGCTACTGCTATATGTACCATTTGAATTGATATAATATCTAATGTTAGAATTCTCATTCTTTAAAAGTTTTTCAAAATATTCATCTTCTAAAAAATATGTAACATCAATTCTTTGGTTATCTATATAGATATCTGTCAAACCAGGTAATTTACGTTGTAATTTGAATAGATATATCATCCTCAGTTCTTGGATAGAAGTAATTTTTTCTTTTTCAATGTTATCAATCTTAGATTCTATTTGTTTGACTTTTTCCGCATATTCATTTAGTAGTCCACTTATATATTTATCTTTATTTGAAACAAATTTGTAAAGAAGACCATTGTGTTTAGAAAGCTTACCAAAATCGTCAGGATACATATTTTTATATACTATTATAGCAAATAAATTATCTTGATTTTCAATAGGTATACTTTTTCTATAAATACAAAATTCATGGAAAATATTAATAAGCAATCGCATGTCAATATCATCAATAAAAGAAACTATATCTTGAACAAAATCTGAAGTTAAAACATTTTCTAATCGTCGTGTCTTTACAAGCTCATTCAGTTTAACTCCCGCATTAGAAGCATTAATGAATGGGATTATTGGTATTATATAATCGAAAAATTTAACCCTTTCATTTTTATCTGTAAACAGTTCATCTTTAATCGCATATATAAATTTGATTTCTCGATTAATCAGTTTTGATGTATTTAAAAGGATATTTAGCTCTCGAAGTTTTGTAAATATATCCGTTGTATCAAATCTGTCTAAATCTTCAATGACTACTACATTATATGAGGTTCTTTCAAAAAAATAAATAATTTCTTCTAGGTGCTCATTGAAAACAGATTTGTCAACATTGTCACCAAGCTCAAGTTCTCCTTTTATACTGAATTTATTGATTTTAGAATTGCTAAGTAAGCGAATTATATTTTGGGCAAAGAAACCAATACCGGCAAAAAAACAAACAAATGTAAAAAAAGTAATCCAATCAAATTTGAAAGATAATATCCATGATGAAGGATTAATTTTATCTATGTAATTGAACCTGAATAATAAAATTGCACTTATTAGCCAAATTATCAAACTTATAGATATGAGTAATAATTGCCACCACTTATTGTTGTTGATCCTTTTGAAGCGTGAATCTGGTATTTCTGTGGGTTTAACATGATAAAAAATTTGTTGCAGTATGCTTATTTCCAATCTGCGTTCTAAACAAGTATTAATTGAGTATTGTTTTACTATTTCATTTTTCGTTTCTGGTAAAAGTCTCTCTTCTCCATCTTCCTGATTAATCTTTTTATCTCCTTTTGAAAGTGACTTCTTTCCATTTTCCTCATTGTCTTTAAATGAAGCCAATGAAATATTTAAATATTCATATTCTGGGTGTAAATATTGAAACGTTTTAATTATTGTACTTTTCCCCGATCCATATGCTCCAGTAATAGCTATATTAGTTAAGTCAATTGTTGCTAATGAATGTTCCAGCTCATCTAAATATGGTTGTATGACTTTTATATCTTCTTCCTTTGTTAAAACTTTAGGGGCTAAAGAAATAACAGAAGTTTCTTTGGGTTCATCCTTTCTTTTTAACCAAAAGATGATTTTTGTCAGGTATTTAATAGCATATTTCCTTGCACTCATAAAGAAAAACTTTTTTCTTGCTTATCAATGTTTATAACCACATTTAGCATTTTTACAATACAATCGTAAACAAGGCTTCAAGCGATGATTGAGATTGGTTTGTATATCAATATAAAACAGTTATTTTCCTTTTTTCTAGTCAATCATTTTCCTGTACGTTTTTTACAAGTACAATCTCTGATCTGTTTAACTCTATTGTCAAATTACCGATGTGTCTTGCAAATGTATTGATTTGTTTTCAATTAACCAATAGGATGCTAATGTTTTAGTTTTAGCATGTATCATTAGAGAAGCGGTTTTAGCTTTGGGAAATTAGAGAGTCAGCAACTCGCCCTATTTGGGGTAAGCCACCGACATTTCATTTTTTATTCTCCTCTCAACTTCTTACTTCTATACATCCTGCCCTCTTCTCTTTTCTGGTACAACTTCATCTTATCCTCTCCAAAGTTTTCCTTGTTGGAATTATAGTTATTGATAACTCTTCTATGTAGGCTTTATCAATACCATGCAGTCTAAATGTACCAGTAAGATATTTCAAAGCATTTTCATAGAGTACACTATACCTGCATAATCATTTGGAGTGCGAGTGTATAGATTGATATCGATATCTATCATTATAAGAATTCGGGTATTCCTTCCTACATTTTTATCTATATAATTGATCAGTGTTTTGTCTTTCCATTTTGCCTGATTGGGATTCTTAATTTTGGATAGTGGTAATATAAGGCTTTTGCAAAATGGCGTACCTGTACTCCTTATGGTCTTTGATGTCACTTAAAAAATCTCTATTGTTAATATATAACAGAGACATTTTACTTTTCTAGGATATTCAACAACTTATTATATTCGTTATCACCTAGAGTAGCACGAGATATTGCTTGTGTCCGTATATGTGTAGGTTTACAGATTAACCTACCTGATTCTTCTAAGTTTATCCATACATCATCATCAATAAGTTTTTTTCCATCTATCCTTACCACGTAGTATAAGAAACACGGTATCTTGACCTTCCATTCCAATATAACACATTTGTGATTTTGTAAAAAAAATGAAAAGTGACATTTTTTTAGGTAAATCACTGATTCTAAATAAAGAATGGGCTATAAATTGTATTAGTGCCACCTTTTTAAAGAAATTGATATCACTCTGTTCTATTTCCTCCTTAAGTCCTTTGAGTCGGTTATACCAATACTAATCATCCAATGTGTTTATTGCATCATGGGTAAAAAAAGAATCTACATCCAAATTTAAGGTTCTTTTATTCTCAGCTACAATTTCTTTTATAATATCAGTCCTAAGCATTTGAGCTAATTTGCAATTAACCTGTTATAGCCGGGATTAAGACTAAGGATTATAACTTTAGCTTTAAGCGGATTACCTTGAAATGATTCAGGTGGAATTCCCAAAATAAATTTAAAATCCTGTTGTACTTTCTCGTTAAATGTATGTATTATATCCTCGTCTCCCGGGTATATATATTCTTCCCTATCTGTATATAGATTAGTAGTATCTAATTTATCGGCTACATTTTTCCATTGAATTAAGACCAAATATATCCTTTTGATAAATTCAAGTTCTGCTAAGTATTAAGGTTCATATTATGACATAAAGAAAGTAATTCTCCTCTTGTTAATATCAAGAAATATTTTTTCCTAATTCCGAGACTGTGTTTCTAAGATTACGATTTATTGTATATTATTGCCAAGTCTACTTAATCCAAAACCTCCACTCGCGTGTACATTGACAGTACTTCTTTTTTCCAATTGTAACAGGTTTATTGTTTGCATCGCCTTGATATTCTATCCTATTACCAAAAGGATCATATTGACATACATTTTTTCGATAACCCTGTTCTATTGGTTCGGTTGGTAATTCTTCGTCAATCCATTTAATATGTATGCCATCATCAAAAAGAGAATTGCCCATAAGAAGATATTCATAGACATAGGTTGGTCTTATTTCAACTATAGGTTCACTATCTTTGTCTATCACCTTAATGCCTCTGATAAGAATAGAAGCTCTATATTGTCTATCTTTATTTTCAAAAGTAAAATCAACTCCCGATACATGTGCGTTAAATGAACCAAGGGGATAATATTCATTTTTCATACTAGGATCTTTTATTTTATCAGAAATATGATACATGATATAATCCTTGATCTTTGCTCCTTCACCTTCTTCATGGTAATAGAATTCTATATCACGAAGATAAATCTTTCTATTGTTTACTTGGAAATATCCACCAAAGAAGAAATGGTGAGCAAGTTTATCCATTTCCTCTAGCAATAACTTTTCATCTCCATTTGCTCCTTGAAAAGCCTCCAGAATTCCTTTTAATGTATTTTTCATTTTATTATTTTAGTAAGTTGTTCATACTCTTTCCTATTATCCTTTCTATAGCCAAAATCCATGAGATAATTACTAGCCGATAAAGTTTTTAATCTCACTATTATAAATAATGAGATAAATGTAAAAAAAAGACCAGCCAAAGAAGCGGAGATAATATATAACACGCAGTTATTTTGACCAATAGATGAATAGAAGCAATTCCAAGACTCTAATAATAAAGCTATAAAAGCTGATAAATGTAATATTATCACCACACTCCACGTGATAAGGAAAACCCATCCTATTAATATATTCAATTTAGACACTGAATAAGCACCACTATCAATATTACTTAATTTCTTATTACAGTAGAAGCCATCATCATCTTTTTTCTCCATATCTTTATCTAAAAAGTCTACTTTTCCCATCAAATATATTTGTGGTATTCCTAATTCATGTTTAAACTCTTCTTCAAAATCTGAGATAGCTTTTGCATATACTTCATACCATGCTTTAGACCCTTTAGCCATCAACACCCAAATAACAGATAGTGTAAAACCTAATAATCCAATAGCAAAGGCAGCACCATGAAGAATCTTGTAATTTAGTTCTATAAATACATTATTGCTAAAAAGATTTGAGATAAGAATACCATACCCTGAAAGCGTTAATGTTAAAAATACTGCCAAGAAGATTGAACGCTGCCAAAGATTGGTGATTTCCATATCTCGACATCTATATAATTTATTTAATGTACGTTCAAGGTCACATTTTTGATTACCTTTCCGTTTTCGATATATCATATTCCGTAATTTTATATATTGTCCTTTTCTGTAAAAGTAGTTATAAAATCATTATATTGAATAGAAAATAAGAAAATTAACAAAAAGAGATAGTCGTTCCTAACTATCTCCTCAACCATTTTATTTATATGCGCTATTGACTATCCCTTCAATCTCTGTTCCGTCAAAATCAGGTTCAACATAACGCCACAGCAAATACATAAGAGCATCATCTTTGGAGACACCATAGTCATGTAGTTTACAAGCAAACCGAAACAGATTGGAATTCCGAAATCCCCGACTAACAGGAAAATACCTATCCGATAGCTCTTGTGCTTTCTTTATAGCCTGATCGGGGTTCTTGAATTTAGGTGGCTGTAACATGAGATTTTTCCAGAATGTTGCACCTGTACTTTTTATAGTCTTTGATGCCACATAAGGAGTAATCTTTGCTGTTGATGAAGCAGGGACAAAGTGGTATATCTCTGAATCCGCATTATAATATACCTTTGGATCATAACTTATGAAATGTGCCCGTGACAAATTATCACATTTAGAATCTATATGCGTATTCCCCAAGTACCCACTGATTGAGCTATACAGTTCTTTATGAAAAGCTGGATCAAGGGAATCATGTTGGATAATTAGTTTTATTCCTCCTCTTGGTGAATGGAAAGCCATCTTAACATAGGGATCACTTGTGTGTTTCACCCAATCAGAATCTCTCTCCGATAACTCATTGGGGAGATCATAATCTAAGTCTATACAGATATAGCAAGAATAATCTGATAATGCCGTATCTAATCTTTTTCCAAAAATGCCATTAACCAAAACTACAGGTAATTTCTTCTTTAACCAATCTTGTTTTTTCTTATTACCCATATTTCTCTGAATATCTAAAGTAATATCCTTTATATATCCATAAGGAGTTTCTATTTTATTCTTTAGATCAAGTAGTTCTGATATACAGACATACTGATTCCTAAATAATCCTTCTATTAAAGTTATCTTATCTGTCATATTC